>PUNB01000051.1 GCA_003552565.1 Lentisphaerota bacterium | reverse complement strand
TAAGGTGTCAGGTCAGACTTCTCTGAAACCCGAAACCTGACACCAGAAACCATTCAACAAGTCTCACCCTCAGGGTATCCGGCGCACCGCGCCGGCGGCCGGGCTTGTATGTGGTTTCACGTTGTTGAGCGCGTCAAACTGCCGGAGTTCCGCCTTCAGATGTCAGTTGCAGCGAGCTTCCGCCTTCGCCCTCGGAGACTGCGGCACAACATGTCGGGGCTACGGCGTGACATGTCAGCGAGCGGGCGCAAGGCCTAAGAAGATTCGGCGGATTCCGACTCGCACACCCTGATCCCACTGTTTTCGTGGACACTGGACCGGCGGAGTTTTCGACTTCGTTCGTTGGCTGCTGTTAATCCGTCGCTAGTCGCTAGTCGCTAGTCAAAAAGGACGGGACGAAGTGTGGAGGGACGAAGTGTGGAGGGACGAAGTGTGGAGGGACGAAGTGTGGAGGGACGCTTGGGGTTTCAGCCCCTGCAGGTGGCGGCAGGACTGTAGCCACGGGTGAAAACCCGTGGAACCAAGCATATCTCATTATTATTTCGGCGGACGATAGCGGGCGACCTGCCTTCGCCAAAGGCTACGTCACGGCATGCGAGAGCGGTGTGACGATGGGACGGGCTTTACTCGTAATCCGCCCTCGTTCCGCCTGAGGCGGATTGTCGTCAATCTATTCCCATTTTTATTCAGAAAAGGTTCTGTTTTTTTCTGAGTTCGCGCCTTTCCTGAATAGCATAGGCGGAGGATACGGCGCGGCAGGCGGTAATCATATCTTTACAATTGAAAGCGGAGGCGGGATCGTCAGCGCTGTTTTGCTGTCGGCGTAAGTTTTCCGCTTCCAGCAGTTCTCGGGCGGTGTTCACCATGATGGTTTCGCACAGGCCGTCAGCCACAAAGCCAACAGTATACGCAAACCAGCCGATGGCGGCGGGGGAGAAGTTTCGCGCTTCCAGTGAATCCGCTTTGGAGGCAGAAATTGCATTGGCTTCCGGCGTTGAATCAGCTGAAACCTGAAAGGATTGACGAATCCCGTCAGTGTTAAATAGTTCCTCGCAATATTTGTTGAACATTCGGGATACGGTCATCAACTGGCCGGAAGTGGCGGTTTTCCGGAAAACCGCCAAGGCTGATCCAGGAGGGTCCAGCACTTCCGGATGGGAGCGGTGGCTGCGAAACAGCCCCAGTTTTTTATTCCAGAAATAAATACGTACGTTTTTTTCAGTATGTTGTCCTCGACTGTGCCAGTGGTCTCCTGTGCCTTCTTCTTCCAGGCCGTGCCAGATTTCGGCCAGTTGACGGCAGGCCTGTGCAAACAGCAAAGAAGGACGCAGCTTGAAGTTGGCCAGGTTTTTCGGCTGGTCAGTTGAATAATCGCCCAGAAGACCGGTCTTCTCGTGGCGCGGAATTCCTTCCAGAATCGGCGCCAGCCGGGTCGCGGTTTCCTGGGCGAACTCCCGATCGCCGTTATGTCTCAGCATGGCCGCACAGGCTTCGGTCAGCCAGAAAACGGCGATACTGGACTCCCGGCCGCCATCCTGCAACGAGTTAATAAGGGTTAGCAGAATCCGCTGGGTCTCTTCCTCGGGGATTTGAAAAAAACTGGAGTTCGAGAGCATTTCCAGTATCGCCGCCAGACAGGCGGGCGCCGAGTGGATAATCTTTGGATGCGTCAGAGTCTCCTGCCAGGAGCCGCGGTCGCCATTCTGGGAAGATAATATAGTGAATTTGTCCTGGAGCATGAACTCCAGTGCGGCAACCGCATCCGTTAGTGAGCTGACGGCTGCGGGCTGCAGCTGGGTAAAGCCTTTATCGTCCAGACTGGCTGTGTTGTGCATGTGGTCGGCTGCCATGAATAATTTTCACTTCCGCTTGCTGATTTGGTTGTCTTCGTTCAGCACCAGCACTTTTGGTTTAAAATGCCTGGCTTCATTCTCTTCCATCTGGGCGAACACCATCAACGTTATCATGTCACCGGGGATCCCTTTCCGGGCGGCCGCGCCGTTCAGACAGAATACCCGGCTGCCGCGGGCGCCGGGGATGGCGTAGGTTTCCAGCCTTTCTCCGTTGGCGGAGTTGACGACCAGAAGTTTTTCATACGGCAAAACTCCGGCCTCGTCAAGAATATCCATGTCAACTTCCAGGCTGCCCTCGTAATCCAGTACGCAGGAGGTGAGCCTTGCTCGATGAATCTTACTTTTTAATATCTGTACATACATGATCTTGTTCTCCGAACGATTTAAAAATCGCGATTTCTCTCAATTGGGATGTTATGTTAATCAAGCTCTCACATTGACTGCCGTCGTTCCGCTTGTGCTCGCAGCCGCAAAGCATTGAGCTTGATGAATCCTTCCGCATCGGCCTGGTTGTAAACGTCGTCCTGCTCAAAGGTCGCTAATTCCGGATTATACAGTGAATAAGGGGAACGCCGGCCGATCACTCGGCAATCGCCCTTGTAGAGCTTGCAGCGAACGTCGCCGCTGACCATTTTCTGACTTTCGGTGATCGCCGCCTGCAGCATTTCTCTTTCCGGCGCGAACCAGAAACCGTTGTAAATCATCTCTGAGTAACGCGGCACGAGCGAATCCCGCAGATGCATTACCTCCCGATCCATGCACAGACTTTCCAGTCCTCGGTGGGCGTGGTGCAGAATGGTTCCACCGGGAGTTTCATAGACTCCTCGGGATTTCATGCCGACAAAGCGATTTTCCACCATGTCCACTCTGCCTACGCCGTGGCGTCCGCCGATTCGGTTAAGTTCCAGCAGCAGACTGGCCGGACTCAGTGAGCGGCCGTTAATGGCGGTCGGAACGCCTCTTTCAAAATGTATTTCCACTGTTTCCGGCTGATCCGGAGCTTCTTCCGGAGCCGCGGTCAGAACTCGCATCTCATTAGGCGCTTCCTGCCAGGGATCTTCCAGAACGCCGCCCTCGAAGCTGATATGCAGCAGGTTGCGGTCCATGCTGTAGGGTTTGTCTGCTGAAGCGGTTACTTCCACTTGATGCTTTCGACAATAATTAAGCAGATCGGTTCGCGATTTAAGATCCCAAGTGCGCCAGGGGGCGATTATCTGCAAGTCCGGCCGCAAAGCGTAGGCTGTCAACTCAAAACGCACTTGATCATTGCCTTTGCCCGTGGCTCCGTGACAGATGGCTTCAGCGTTTTCGCGGCTGGCGATTTCCACCAGCCTTTTGGCGATTAAAGGCCGGGCGATGGATGTCCCCAGCATGTAGGTTCCTTCATATACGGCGTTTGCCTGCATCATGGGGAAAACAAAATCGCGGACGAATTCTTCCCGTAAATCCTCTATGTAAGACTTGCTGGCGCCCGTTCGCGCCGCTTTCTCGTCCAGGCCTGACAGCTCTTCCTCCTGCCCCAGGTCAGCACAGAAGGTAATCACTTCGGCATTGTACTTTTCTTTCAGCCAGACCAGGATGGCGGAAGTATCCAGGCCTCCGGAGTAAGCGAGCACAACTTTCATAGATATATCCTTTTTTTCAATGGAGTTCTGTCAAACAGATTTAATGCTTGATTGTCTTAACGGAATCAGGAAAATATTATCCGGCAAACCATGCTTTCCAAATTTGATGCCGGTATCGCTGGTTATTTCCGGCGGATACAATAGCATTGAAATTAATTATTAACAAGTGTTCATAGCATGAAAAGCATTGCAAAACCAACAAATTGTTTTATAGTTAAAGGTCCATGCGGAAAGGTGATTACGGTTGCTGGTAAATCACCTTGTCTCGTCCGCCTGTTGTGTCTGAGGCGGACAAGCTTTTACTTTTTGTGTTTG
Source organism: Lentisphaerota bacterium (assembly GCA_003552565.1). Lineage (GTDB taxonomy): Bacteria > Verrucomicrobiota > Lentisphaeria > Oligosphaerales > PUNB01 > PUNB01. The sequence continues at coordinate 6,128 of PUNB01000051.1, read as the reverse complement.
CAGCGCATTGTAAAAACCTTTCAGCATGAGGTCTAATGAAAAGTTTTTGTGAAAAAATGTAAAAAAGGTATTGACTATGACAGCTATTTATGATGTGTTTGCAAGAGAGATTATCGATTCCCGCGGGAATCCGACTATGGAGGTTGAAGTGACGCTGGAAAGCGGTGTCATCGGCCGAGCCGCGGTCCCTTCCGGCGCTTCGACCGGGGAAAATGAGGCGCTTGAACTGCGAGATGATGATCCTTCCCGCTATCTGGGCAAAGGTGTACAGAAAGCGGTGGAGAATGTGAATGAGAACATTTTCCCGGAAATTGAGGGAATGGATGCCTTGGATCAAGTCGGGGTTGATCGCATGATGCTGGAACTGGACGGCACCCCGAACAAAAGCAAGCTCGGCGCCAATGCCATGCTGGGGGTTTCCATGGCCACCGCTCACGCGGCAGCGGAAGCTTTGGAGATGCCGCTGTTTCGCTATCTCGGCGGTATCAATGCCAAGGTGCTGCCGGTGCCGATGATGAATATTGTCAACGGCGGTGCTCATTCCGACGCGCCGGTTGACTTCCAGGAATTCATGATTCGGCCGGTGGGCGCTCCTAGCTTCAAGGAAGCGATCCGCTACGGGGCGGAGGTTTTCCATAATCTGAAAAAAGTTTTAAAAGACCGCGGTTTGAGCACGGCCGTCGGCGATGAAGGAGGCTTCGCGCCCGAACTTGACGGTGTGGAAGATACTCTGAATGTGGTTATTCAGGCGATAGAAAAAGCCGGTTACAAGCCGGGTAAAGACATTACCATCGCCCTCGACTGTGCCGCGTCGGAATTTTATGAAGACGGCAAGTATGTTTTCAAAAAAGCGGCTCACGGTGACATCGCGGCCGCCAAAAAATTGAGTGCCGAGGAGATGGTCGATTATTTGGAAGAATTGGTCGGTAAATATCCTATCGATTCTATTGAGGACGGCATGAGTGAAGGCGACTGGGACGGCTGGGCCGCTTTGACCAAAAGACTGGGAGATAAAGTCCAGATAGTCGGGGATGACCTGCTGGTGACCAACGTTAAATACCTGGCTCGCGGTATTGAGGAAAAATCCGCCAACTCAATCCTGATCAAGGTAAACCAGATCGGCACCTTGAGCGAAACTCTCGATGCGATCGCCATGGCCAACCGGGCCGGATGGACCGCAGTCGTCAGTCACCGCTCGGGTGAAACCGAAGATACGACTATTGCCGATATAGCTGTGGCTTTGAACACTGGGCAGATTAAAACTGGTTCGATGAGCCGAACCGATCGTGTCTGCAAGTATAATCAGCTGCTGCGGATTGAAGAAATGCTCGGAGAAAACGCTATCTACGGCGGCTGAGCGCCAACCGAAACAGAGGATTGATCTCAACTATGGCCGGTCAGACTTTAATTGAGAAAATATTGCGTTCCCACTTGGTGGACGGCGATTTAACCCCCGGGCAGGGATGTCGCATCCACATCGACCAGACTCTATGTCAGGATGCCACCGGCACCATGGCTTTTCTGGAGCTGGAAGCGATGGGGGTGGAACAGGTGAAAACCGAAGTGTCCGTGCAGTATGTGGATCACAACACCTCTCAATTCGGGCCGGAGAACCATAATGATCATCTCTATCTTCAGTCTGTGACCGCCGCCAAGGGCGTGTATTTTTCCCGCCCCGGCAACGGTATATGTCATCAGGTTCATCTTGAACGGTTCGGGGAGCCCGGCAAGACATTGCTGGGCTCCGATTCCCATACCCCGACCAATGGCGGGCTGGGAATGCTGGCGATCGGTGCCGGAGGGCTGGATGTGGCCGCGGCCATGGCCGGGGCGCCTTTCGCCATGACCGCCCCGAAAGTTATCGGTGTGCGCTTAAACGGACGGCTGCGGCCCTGGGTTTGCGCCAAGGATGTCATCCTTCATCTGTTGTCGATCCTCTCCACCAAAGGCAATGTCGGCTGCGCCATGGAATATTTCGGACCGGGAGTGGAAACGCTATCCGTGCCCGAAAGAGCCACCATCACCAACATGGGAGCGGAACTGGGGGTCACTTCTTCAGTTTTCCCATCGGATGAAAAAACCCGATCTTTTCTGCGGGCTCAGAGCCGGGAAAACGTCTGGCGCCCCCTGGCCGCGGATGATGATGCGGTATATGAGCAGGTCATTGATATTGACCTGGAGCAGCTGGAGCCTTTGGCGGCCTGTCCATCCAGTCCGGATCATATCGCGCCCTTGAAAGAGCTGAGCGGCAAGCCTGTTTCACAGGTGCTTATCGGCTCCTGCACCAACAGTTCGTACCGTGATTTAATGCTGGCCGCGGAGGTGCTGCGCACTCACAGAGTGGCTCCCGGAGTGTCCTTGGCGATCGCTCCCGGCAGCCGGCAGGTGATGCGTATGCTGGCCGACAACGGCGGCCTGGCTGCTATTATCGGCGGCGGAGCCCGGATTCTGGAAACAGCTTGCGGCCCCTGTATAGGGCAGGGCTTGAGCCCGGCTTCCGATGAGGTCACAGTGCGAACTTTCAACCGGAATTTCAAAGGACGCACCGGCACCCCTCACGATCAATGCTACCTGGTCGGGGTGGAAGGCGCGCTGCTGGCCGCAATCAATGGCTGCTTGACCGATCCGCTTGCCTGCGGTATGGAATATCCGCAAACAAGTGAACCGGATTCGTTCACGGTCGACGACAGTCTGATTATACCCCCGCCGGAAGATAGACAAGGAATCGAGATTATTCGCAAAGACACGGTCGGTGATCCTCCTCTCTGCCTGCCTTACCCCCAGGATATCAATGGGGAAGTGGTAATCAATGTGGGGGATAAGGTGACCACTGACCATATTATGCCCGCCGGCACTTTCCTCAAGTATCGCAGCAATATTCCCAAGTACTCAGAAGCGGTTTTCAACTGCTTCAATGAACCGGGCAAACCGACTTTTGCCGAGCGCGCATTTTCGGTTTCAGAGGCCGGCAGACATGGTGTCATCGTAGCCGGTGAAAGCTATGGTCAGGGATCTTCAAGAGAGCATGCGGCAATTTGTCCAATGTATCTGGGCATACGGCTGGTGCTGGCGCAAAGTATAGAAAGAATTCACGCCGCCAATTTAATTAACTTCGGCATCCTGCCGCTGTATTTTCAAAACCCGGAGGATAAGGCGAAAGTCGATCAGGGCTTCACCATCCTGATTGAGAAGGTTGGCGAACAATTGCGTTCCGGCGAAGAAGTGAACTTAATCGTCATCAGCACGGACCATCATCGCTTCGATTTAACCTGCGTTCATCGACTTTCCAAAACTGATATTGATATGGTATTGGCAGGCGGCCGGCTTAATATGGTCTAGCGAGACTCTGTTCGGAAAGTTCTCACGCTCATGTTGGGAGCGACGGCTGGTCTGATCCGGCTGTTATCCCGCTTTCCACCCAGATCATCCGGATAGGAAAAATTTCAGATACGGCTTGTCTTCGGCCATCCTTTGCACCATAAGAGCGAGTTCGCGTAAATGGTAATCGCCCCACATGCAGGATTCTCCGTTGGGAACACGACTGCCCTCGGGAATCGCGTCCCAGCCGTTGGGACGGTGGTAGAGAGCGTGCAGCAGCAGGCCCTGGTGTTCAGGGTCCAGACTTAGATAAGAATCCTGCAAAAGAGTATGCAGCACGGTCAGGCCGGCTTGGCGATAGCGGGCGGCGGGTTCTTGTTGATGACGCTGAACTAAATAATGTCCAAGACGCAGCAGCCCCTGCGCGGCAATGGCGGCGGCTGAACTGTCTACCGGCTCCCAGTCGTTGTCTGGTTCGGCCGGGCGCGCCAGGTGGTCGCCGAGACGGTGGAGGTTGGGCGCGCCGGTGTCCCAGTAAGGAATGCCGTCGGTCGGGGTTTGCTCGATATAGAAGTCGGCGACTGCCTGAGCAGTATTCAGAAAATGACTTTCAATCTCTTCACGTCCGCCATAGGGCTCTAACTCGGAGTCGGGCAGAGCAGCAAGAAACTCAAGCTGTTCCGCGAAACCGCAGAGCACCCAGGCCAGACCGCGGGTCCAGGTGGAAAAAGGCGAATATCCCTGCTGGGTGTTGACACAGCGAAAGCTGCCGTTGTTGAGGTTGAAAATGCTCTCGTGAGCAACGCGCCCGCGTTGATCGTAAGCATCGCGGCCGTTTCCGTAAAACACATTCCAGCGACTGGTGCTGCGGGCGTGCTGAAGCAATCGGTCAAGAAGTGAAATGGATCGGTCCTGTTCATCGATAAGTCGATGATCAAGCTGGTGGGCCACGGCTAGAACCCGCAGCGAGCGAATGGTGTCGACAAACAGTGAGTGCGGTCCGTTGAAAGAGTATATAAAACCGCCGCCGTCGGACAGGGCTGTCCAGCGTCTGGCCTGCACCGCACCGGAGCATTTAAGAGCCAGTTGATAGAAATGTCGTTGCCAGCTCTCTTCCGGCAAACGTTCTTCTTCGAGCAGCCGCAGCAGGTTTCCATAGGTGCTGAGGTTGTTGAATCCGTGGTCATGGACTCCAAAGTGGGTAAGATGAACAGCCATTCTTTCCAGAGTGTTTTGACGCCCGATCTCGAGAAATTCCGTATCGTCTTCGGCATCGAATTGCAGCAAAGCCGAGCCGTGGACAAATCCCTCGGTCCACTCGGTCCAGCCGCGGGCTGTGTACCTGCCGCTGATCGTGTAAACCGGAGAACCTCGCTCGATCGGGTAGGAGTTTTCAAGGTCGCGAATTTTTTGGGCTGAAATCGACCACATGCGGCGGATATCAGGCAATAAGTCGATGGGACTTAGGCTGGTGTTGATGTCGATCATATCGGTCTCTCTTTTTCTCGAATGAAACTTGACTGACTATATCTTGTCGCTTAATGATTACAAAGCAAAAGTGCTGATGTGGTGTGAAAATGTAGTGACAAGGCTTTTTCCCCCCTCGTTTTTTAACTCAAATTGAAAAGCAGCTCTAGAAAACGGGCTTTAAGTTTTAAGAAAACCACAAACATCCATACCTTCCCTTATGACCGATCATATTAGCACTGAACACCGCTCCTGGAACATGTCCCGGATCAAGGGCAGGGACACCTCCCCTGAGAAACGTGTCCGGTCAATGCTGCACCGCATGGGTTATCGGTTCCGTCTGCAGCGCTCCGATCTTCCGGGTAAGCCTGACCTGGTATTGCCCAAGTATCGTACCGCGGTTTTCGTCCACGGCTGTTTCTGGCACCGGCATCCGGGGTGTAAATATGCCACAACCCCCAAATCAAACACGCATTACTGGCATGATAAGTTCACCAAAAACGTTGCTCGTGACACCCGGAACCAGGCTGAACTTCGCGCAAAAGGCTGGCGCGTCACTGTTGTGTGGGAATGCGAACTGCGCGATATGGAAAGCCTGGCCGAACGGCTTAAAAAAGTTCTCTCTGCTCACGAACTTACTTATCAAACGGAAGACCTCACCGCTGAAATAGCGGCGGAAAAACACGGTGAATACGCCGGGTACGCTTACCATGCGAAAAAACAATAGGCAGCTTGCGTGCATAAAAGCCATGCGAATAGAAATAAAGTGCTTGTGAGTCGATGGAGCGCCCGCGTCCCAGCGGGCAAAATGGAGTGCGAGCAGCCAGCCTGAGCCACACGAAGAGTGGTCAGGTCCCCGCGAGCCGTTTGTGAACGCATTGCAAACCCGGTAAGAGTAACTCAGTTTTTTTTGGTGATGAGCGCAACGAGAAGCGTAGGTAAATTGTCAATTATTTAAACACGATATCTCCCAGCTTCACTCCCAGTTCTTCAGCCACGATATCGCACTTGGCCTTAAGTAAAAAATAGAAATTCTCCAGTCGTTCATTGCAGGTTTCATAATTGCCCTGTCCTTTACTGATGATAATATCAGCCTCGGCTGTTTTTGCCTTTAACTCATCGGAGGCAAACTCCCAGTTGACCCCTATATGGCCGGAGCCGGTTTCAATGACCTCCGCAACTTGATCAATACCCGACTTGCGAGCGTCTTCCAAAAGAGCGTCGTTTATGACTGGCGCGGATTTTACCGTGAACGTAACTTTCACTCCGTATTTCACCAGTTCTTCCACAAGTATTCGATCAAATACAATTTCTTCGGCAGACCGCCGTGAAGGAGGCGTTTG
>PUNB01000194.1 GCA_003552565.1 Lentisphaerota bacterium | reverse complement strand
GGCGGTATTTACAATATCGGTTCAGAGGAACCTTTGAGCATCGCGGAGCTGGCTCGGCGAGTGATCGAGGTGTTGGGCAGTGACTCCAGGATTGAATACATTCCCTATGAACAAGCTTACGAACCGGGTTTCGAGGACATGCGCCGGCGAGTGCCGTCAACAGAGAAAATTCGCGCTTTGCTGGACTGGGCGCCTGGTAAAAGTATTGCTCAAACGATAAAAGAAGTAAGTTCTTTTCTTGATAAAAATGCGGAATCTTGATAAAGCCAGAGGAAACCCGCCTGATATTGATCTTTCCGATTTGAACCCTGCGCAGCGTGAAGCCGTTTGCTCGGTTGACGGGCCGCTGCTGGTGCTGGCTGGGGCGGGAACCGGCAAGACCCGCGTTATTACCTGCCGAGTGGCGTGGCTTATTGCCCAGGGGGTCGAACCGGCGAATATCCTGGCTCTTACCTTTACTAATAAAGCCGCCCGCGAAATGAAAGAGCGGATAGCTGGAATGGTTGCACCGCAGGTGGCGGAACAAGTTCTCGCCTGTACCTTCCATTCTTTCGGGGCGCGTCTGCTGCGGCGCCATATTTCCCGCCTGGGCTATACTGAAAGTTTCGATATCGCGGATGAATACTATTGCCAGGACCTGATAAAAATGATCCTCGGCGAACTTTCTTTGCGGGGAAAGGAAGGAGTCTCGCCAGAGCGTTATAAACACGAGGTCAGCAGAGCGAAAAACCGGTTGCTCAATCCTGCAGATATCGATGAAAAAACAACTTCCTGGCCGTTGGCTTTCGCCGAGGTGTACAGCCGCTATTTGGAGCGTATGAAAGCAATGAACATGGTTGACTTCGACGACCTCCTGGTGCTGGTGGTGCATTTGTGGCGGGACTTTCCTTCGTTGCTGGAGGCTTGCCGGAAGCAGTATAAGTATCTGCTGGTGGATGAATACCAGGACACTAATCATACGCAGTTCGTGATGACCTCAATGCTGGCGGGCAGCCGGGCTAATTTGTGCGTGGTGGGAGATGACGACCAGTCAATATACGGCTGGCGCGGGGCGGCGGTCGGCAATATCCTTGACTTTCAAAACCATTTTCCCGGCGCCAGGGCGATTCGCCTTGAGCAGAATTATCGTTCCACCACGACAATCCTCGAAGCCGCCAACCACGTGATCGCCAACAACGGCAAAAGGCATGTTAAAGCATTGTGGTCGCAGCAGGGGGAGGGAGATAAAATAACCGTCGTGCGGGCGGAAAATGAAAGCAAGGAAGCTGAATTTATTGCTGACTTGATTCGTGAACGGCTGGCCGTCCGGGGCGGCTCTCTAAGAGATTTCGCGGTACTCTATCGGTCCAATCATTTATCCCGCCCTCTGGAGCAGGCCATGAAACAAGCCGATTTGAGATATTACTTGATCGGCGGCCGCTCGTTTTATCAGCGCAAAGATATTCTTGACGCTCTCAGTTTTCTGCAGCTGGTATGGAATCGATTTGATGACCAGAGCCTCTTAAGGGTGCTCAACGTGCCGCCCAGGGGTATCGGCGGAAAAGCGGTGGAGCGGCTCCTTGAGCTGCGGAAACTTTCGGGCCGGCCTCTGCAGGAGCTTCTGGTCGAGGATGAATTTGTCAATACCTTGTCTTCCGCCGCCGGTGCGGCGGTGCGCGAACTGGCTGATTGTATTGAGCGTTATCGGCGGCGCTTCGGCCAGCCTGGCGGCATGGCGGAGAAAATTCGCGCTTACCTTGCCGATATTGGTTATCTGGATGGTTTAATGCGATTATATCGTGACCGGAAAGAAGCGGCGAACAGGCGGGAAAATGTTCTGGAACTGATAAACAGCGCCGCCGATTATGAAGAGCGCTCCGGCTCAGCGTCTGACTTAGGGGGATTCCTCGAAACTTTCGCTCTGCGGGATCAGAATGACCGGGTCGAAAACGCTTCCGCCACGGATTCGGGGGTCGGCCTGATGACTGTGCACGCCGCCAAAGGACTGGAATTTCCCGTGGTCATTGTTGCCGGCATGGAAGCTGATTTGTTTCCTCATCACAACAGCTTGAAGGAGGGGGGCATGGAGGAAGAAAGGCGCCTTTTTTACGTGGCCGCCACTCGGGCGCGGGAAGAATTGTATTTGACTCACACAGTGAAAAGAAGGGTCCAGGGAACTCCCCGAATACAGCGCCCCTCGCTTTTTTTACGGGAAATACCGGTACGCCACAGCATTGAAACCGACCCGGAAAACGCGTTCCAGGCGGCATCCTCCGAAGAGGCCGCCGACTACATGCGGAAGCTGAAGGAAATGTTCTCGGTTGAACCTTAACCTGACACTCCGAGATTCCGATTGGGCTTGTGTGAGACTCGCGTTTTCAGGTTTCATTGTTCAAGTGTCTCTGAATTCCAAAGTCAAGAAACACAGGACAAGGTGCGAGACAAGGTGCGAGACAAGGTTTTTTATACAGTGACAGTCTCTCCCTCGGGGTACCCGGCGCACCGCGCCGGCGGTTAGGCTTGTGTGAAACACGGTTTGTCGTGCTTCATTCTTCGTTTTTCACAAGGGCGAATTCATCAATTGTTCGACACATTACAATTGTCGCTAGTCGCTTGTCGCTAGTCAAAAAAAAACACATCGGTTTCGCCCCGGGGCCGGAGGCTTGTGTGAAAGGACATCAGGTTTCGGGTGCGAGCCGAATATTCCTTAATCGTTATCAGTGTTAATCCGTGTCCATCCGTGGTTTTTAAGATTTTCAACAGGGGCGCCTAAAACAACGAAGTCTCACATAAGCACTTCCGCCGGCGCGCGGCGCCGGATACCCCGTAGAAGAAACAGGGAACACTAATAATGAATTTTGAATTTTGAATTCTGAATGTTGAGTTTCGGACAGACCAGACAGTTCCACTTCAAAAGTCATCATTCAATATTCAACATTCAGAATTGTGTTTCATACAAGCACTTCCATAATTAAAGGAGCTTGAGGCCACATGCGCTATGCAATTTTTTCCGATCTGCACGCCAACCGTCAGGCGCTTAACGCGGTATTGACGGATATCCGGGTGACTGGAGCGGACAGGCTGATTTGTCTGGGGGATTTTGTCGGCTACGGACCGGCGCCGGCGGAGACTTTGGAAATTGCCTACACGCGCATTGACCATTTCGTTCTCGGCAATCATGACGCGGTCATCGCCGAACGTCTGAGTTCGGATTGTTTTCGGGATGAGGCTAAAAGGATTATCGACTGGACCGCCGGTCAGCTCGATTCCAGCTCTTATGAACTGTTTAATCGACTGCCTCTGGTTTTGCGGGATGACTGTTTTTCCTGCGCCCACGCGGAGTTCAGCGCTCCCGCGGTGTTCAATTACATCTTTGATGATTCTGCGGCGCTGACTTCTTTCAACGCCGCTGCGGAGCAGCTCTTGTTTACCGGACACAGTCATGTGCCCGGCTTGTTTGTGCTTGGCGCCAGCGGGGTGCCGCATTGGCTGGAACCGCTGGATTTCGGCCTGGAGGAGGGCAAGCGTTACTTGGTCAATGTCGGCTCCGTCGGCCAGCCTCGGGATAACGATGTGCGGGCGTCTTATGTAATCTTCGACACCGAAGAAAACAGTCTGTTTTTTCGGAAAGTCCCCTTCGACATAGATGCTTATCTGGAAGAGCTTCTGAAGGCCGGCCTGCCGGCCGCGTCCGGCAGTACTTTTATTCATCTGGATCAGAGTTTACGGCGTCGGCCTCTGCGGGAAATGATCAGTTTTAAACCGCCCGAGGAAAGAGAAGTGGCCGTTGCTGAAAATGATATTCAGGATTTGCGCACCAACCTCGGAAAACTGAAAAAGAGCAACCGGCGGCTGGCCATGTTGTCAGCGGCGTTGGCGGCGTTGGCGGTTCTGGCGGTCTTCATGTTTGTCAGGGGAACCCCTCCCATTGTATTGGAAGCGGCGGAGGATCCGGCCTTGGTCGTTGAAGCGGAACAGGCTTCCTGGTCGGCCCTCGGTAGAGAGCCGGGAACGTTGCTTTTAACCATGCCCGGAGTGCCGGCGAATGGCGGGGAAGGAATTTTTGAAGATCCAAAGCGACAGCTTGTCTCTCCCGATTTTCGACTCCAAAACTGGTCAGTGCGGGTGGAAGATCCGGAGTCACAGGAAGTGGTGCTGACATGGGAGGGGGAAGAAGTGCGTTTTCTGATCACCTCCGGCAACCCGGAAAAAACGGTGAAATTGTACTCGCCGCCGGTGTCAGTTGAAAAAGGCCAGCGAGTGCAGGTGCGGGCCACTTTTTTCAATCAGGCGGTGCGGCAGGGATACGCCGAAATTTTCAGTGAGTACACCGCCCCCGACGGCAGTGTCCGCAGGCTGAACACCAGCACGATTCATGATTTGACCGAGCTTGGCCGCTGGAGTCCGCGGGCCGCCACCTGCGCTGAATTCGCGGCTGAAGGCACGGTCCGATACGTGCTGCGGGCGCGGCTGGAAGGGGAACTGCTGGTGCGAGACTGCGCCATGGTTCTGCGCTAGCCGGTTAAGCGTAACCAATTAAGGGTGAGACGAAGTGTGGTGGGACGAAGTGTGGGGGGACGAAGTGTGGCGACGAAGTGTGGCGACGAAGTGTGTGGGACGAAGTGTGGGGGGACGAAGTGGAGGGACGAAGTGGAGGGACGAAGTGGAGGGACGAAGTGTGGGGGGGGACGAAGTGGGGGAAGGCTGTAATGTGTAATTTGCTAGTCGCAAGTCGCAAATCGCTAGTCGCTAGTCAAAATTCGCAATCTATAATCTGTAATGCGGAATGCGCAGCGCAAGGCGGGAGTTGTGAGTTTCAAGCGGTCGAGTCCCGCGATCAGATGGCGGGTGCCCCATATAAGACCCCCGTCTGCTCGTCAGACGGGTGAATATGTTCAATGGCTAGATCCACCGGTGCAACCACTCTCTCCCCTTTTTTCCGCCGTCCAAGACGGCGGTCAGGATGGTGGCCGGAGCTTCCAGCTCCGGGTTGTCAGGCGCATCGCGCTGGCCGTCGGGCTTATGTGAGACTTCGCATTGTTAACCTTGTCCCGAATCCGCCTCAGGCGGATCACAAACCTAATTCCAAAGTCAAAAAACACTGGACAAGGTGCGAGACAAGGTTTTTTATGCCGCAACAGTCTCACCCTCAGGGTATCAGGCGCCTTGCGCCGGCGGTCGGGCTTGTATGATTGATTTCGCTTATGGGGAAATTTTCCACATCAAACAATTACTTTGACCCCCTGGCGCCGCAGGATAGATCGGTTATCCTCCGAAAGGCGGGTGTCGGAGACTACGGCGTAAACCTGGCTGGTGTCGGCGAACTTGACAAATGAGCGCTGGTTGAACTTGAAACTTTCCGTGACCACGATCAGACGGTCTGACTTGGCCGCTGATTTGCGTTCCAGGGAGGCCAGGTTCAGATCACTGGTGAAAAAGCCTTCTTCGGCCACCGCCCCTTCACAGCCGGAGATCAGCAGGTCAATGTGATATTCATCGAGATTTTTTTCGGTTACCGGTCCGATCAGGTCCAGCGATTGATTGCGCAAAGTGCCGCCGGTGAGGATAACCTGCAAGGCTGTCTGGTGGAGAGCCGCGGCGACGGAGAGGGAGTTGGTAAGCACAGCGACCTGTTTGTCACTGACCGCCAGCTGCCGGGCCACTTGCAGGGTGGTTGAGCCGGTGCTGAGCATGACAGTGCCGGCTGCCGGGATCAGATCCAGACAGAGGCGGGCGATTGACTGCTGGGCCGGCCGGATGTTTTCCGTTTTGCTCAACTGGCCGGGGGGCGGCACGCAAGGCACCGCTCCGCCGGAACATCTCACCGCCTTTCCCTGCCGCTCCAGAAAGCCGATGTCCCGGCGGATGGTCATCGTCGAAACCCGGTGCTCCGCCGCTTCTTCATGGATGGATATAAAGCCGAGGCGCAGCAGCTTTTCAAGAATCTTTTGCTGTCGATTGTTCATGGTCATTGACCCCTTGGTTGATTTACCATAATCTATAGTCGGAAAAATCAAAATTGCCCGTTAGAGCAGGATGCAGTATTTCGTGCAACTTGTAAAACGCCGTCACTCCGTTTAGATTAAAGAGGAATTTCGCTTATGTGAGACTTCGTGGTTTCACCGTCTTCTCTGAAACCCGAAACCTGACACCAGAAACCATTCAACAAGTCTCTCCCTCGGGGTATCCGGTGCATCGCGCCGGCGTTCGGGCTTGTCAGAAAAAAATGGAAAACTTTATTTGGAGTAATTATTATGGGTGATAAAAACAAAACTGAAAAAAAAGATAAGAAGAACAAAAAAACCGGAAAAGCTTTGTGCAAACTGGCTAAAGGTGATTTTATCAAAGAGCATCTGGAAGATTATAAAAGTTTAGTGGGGGATCCGAAGTATTTATGCCGAAAATGCGGACGGGTGGCGGCTGACAAAAAGAACCTGTGTAAGACTGAGAAGTTACAAGAAGGTTGAGGATTTTAATAGCGGAAGTATTTTGTCATTATGTCCAAAGCAAAAGTGAAAGTTCCATTTTCAGCCGCGCTTCGAATGGTCGGCGATTACGCCGGCAGTCGCTTGCGTGAGCAACTCAGATCAGTGGCGTTTATTGCGGTTTATCTGGTTGTTTTTCAGCTGCTGGTTTTTGGAAGCACGCCTGAGCAGGCTCTGCGAGTGACAGCCGGAATCGGTATGGTCATATTCGGTTTGGCTTTTTTTATGGAAGGTCTCTTTCTCGGCGTGATGCCGCTGGGGGACCGCGTCGGTATCCGGCTGCCGGCGCGAGGCGGCTTAATTGCTTTAATACCATTTGGCTTGCTGCTTGGTGTAGGTGCTACCCTGGCTGAGCCGGCGGTCGCGGCTTTGCGGGTCATGGGCGGGGAAATACAGGCTTGGGAAACGCCTCTTCTTTTTTACCTTCTGGAACGAAATCCGCAACTGCTGATTTTAGCGATTGGCGCCGGCGTGGGCCTGGCGGTGGCTGTCGGCCTGGCGAGATATTATTTGGCCTTTTCTCTTAAGCCTTTACTGTTCACAATTGTGCCGGTGCTTCTGTTGTTTTCCTTCATTATTTCACGCCTGGAAAAACTTTCACCAATCCTCGGTTTGGCCTGGGACAGCGGAGCGGTCACAACCGGGGCGGTAACTGTGCCCCTGGTGCTGGCTTTGGGCATCGGGGTGTCAAGATCATTGGGGAAAAAGGAGCAGACCGGCAGCGGTTTCGGGATTGTTACTTTGGCCTCTCTTTTTCCAATCTTAGGGGTCATGGTTCTCAGTACTTCTTGGGCACCTCTTATGCCGGCTCCCGCTGATGAGGAAGATTTTTTTTCGCCGGAGAATCGGTCCGAGGTGATGATCCTGTTTGAAAACGAAGCGCATTTGCAGCGTTACGCCTTGACTCACTCCGTCAGTGAAAAAGCGCGGGAAATGGTTGGCGATGAACAACTGGAATCCACTGACAGCAACTTCATGGATTATCGGAGAGATTTTCCGTATACTGTCTCTCAGCAGGCAGGAATATTGAGCGTTTTAGGGGAGGAGGCGATCCCGGCCGCCCGCTCGGTGCTGCCGCTCACCATTTTCCTCGGGATAGTTTTGTTTCTGCTGTTGCGTGATCGTCCGCGCTACCTGGATGAGGTTTTTCTGGGGATTGTTTTCGCCTTGATCGGCATGTGTCTTTTGACTGCCGGCATCCGGGTGGGGTTGCGGCCTCTGGGAGATGAATCCGGGCGTAGGCTGCCGCAAGTTCTGGAGGAAGTCGAGGTTGAAAAAGAGCGGATAATTATTCGTGATTTTGATCCGTCAAATCTTTTTTCCGCCTTCGGCCCGGGGGAAGAAGAAAGAGAATTTTTTCATTATTATGATGGGGAGGAAGTGAAAACTCTTAAATTCAGGCCGGAATGGTATGAGGCGGAAGAGCAAGCCTATGTTCACAGGGTTTACGAATCGCCTTTACTCCACCCTAGTTTGGCGCGAATAGGGCTGGGCTTAATTTTACTCTTTGCCTTTGGCATGGGTTTCGGTACCACTATAGCGGAGCCCGCGGTCAACGCTCTTGGAAAAAGTGTGGAAAATATTACCGTCGGCACGGTCAGGGGCGATTCAGTTGTCCGGGCGATTTCGATCGGAGTAGGGGTTGGTTTGATTGTCGGAGTCCTGCGGATTCTCTTTGTAGTGCCGACAATATGGATATTGCTGCCGCCTTACATTATTTTTTTACTGTTGATTGCTTTGAGTGATGAAGAGTTTGTCGGCATTGCCAGTGACAGCGGCGGCGTGACCACTGGCGCTGTAACCGTTCCTCTGGTTCTGGCCATGGGCGTTGGATTGGGAGATGAAATAGGGGTGAAAGACAGTTTTGGAGTTCTGGCCATGGCTTCAATATATCCGATTCTGGCAGTGCTGGTGTTCGGACTGTTTGTCCGAAAGCGTCAGCGCAATATAAATCGAGCGGCGGAAGGAGAGGAAAACAATGAGTAGCTCTGGAAACACGATTCATCGTATTACTTGCGCTGTCAGGGAGGGTATGACCGGCAGAGTCGCTGAGCTTCTAAATGAACTGTCCATTCCCGAGGTTCTCATAGAGAACGCCCGAAGCGTCAGAAGGCGGCGGCGCGGCCGATGGTTCGGATTTTCCGGGGGATATGTCGAACACTTGGAAGACGCTCCGATAGAATTGTTCCAATTCAGCGTTCTGCCGGAAGCTTCGCAAGGAGTGATGGAAAAACTTGTACAAGAACTGGCGATCAGCCATCCCGGCCGCGGAACTGTATTTGTTCAGGAAGCCAATGAATTCATCGCCAGGCCAAGTAATCCAGTCGCCGAATCGGTGGCGGCTCCTCCCTCGGGCAAGTTGGGCTTTCTCCAGGATTTAGCTCTGATTACCTGTATTACATCAATGCAGGGCAGCGGCCAAGAGCTGGCTCGGCTGGCTTTGGAACTGGGTGCCGGCGTGCCTATAGTGACTCTTGGTTCCGCCAGCGGTGTGCGGGATCGTTTGGGACTTTTACGTATTACCGTGCCGCCGCGCAAAGAGTTGGTTCATCTGCTGGTACCCGAGCTTGACGTGGAAGGGGTCTTGCGTTTACTGGTGGAAAAGGGCCGTTTGAATCGCCCCGGCAAGGGGTTTGTCTACAGCAGTTCAGTGCTTCGGGGATTGCTGGACACCAGCATGCAGCTGGGGCCGCAGGAATCCTCCGCCAGCATCGAGCAGATGATCGCCGCGATTGATGAACTTAAAGCCAATACAGCCTGGCGCCGGCGAATTGCGGATCCTCAGGACAGTATCGGTCTGGAATTGCAAAAAAAATGTGTCGAGATTTCATTGGTTTGTCCGGAAGAGGGCAGCTCCAATTACGTTGAGGCGGCTCTGCAAGCCGGAGCCGAAGGCGCTACGATAACCAAGGTGAGACAGAGGATGATTGGCCAAAAGAACGCCGCCCTTCCCTGTGAAAGGGCGGTGATTATTGTTCCCCGGCAAATAAGCGGACAAGTGGTTGATGCTTTAATGACGGCGGATCAGAATGGCTCTTCACAATTGCGCTCTTTGCAAACGCATGACGCGCCGATGTCTTTCTCGCACCGCCCTCGAATGGTGAATAAGCAGACATAATAATGCGGGATCTTTTTTAAAACGAATGGGTTGCCAATAGTTTTGTCTTAGATTTTGTGGGTGACAGTTTGGTTTCAGGTGTCAGGTGTCAGGGCATTCACAGTTCGACAATTTTGAATTTTATTCGCACGAACAATCAAAATTCTTAACTGGGGTATCGATAAAACCAAAATGAAAATAACGGCGTTCAACGGCAGTCCGCGTACTGGCGGCAATACGGAAATTTTGCTTCAGACATTGCTGGAAACAGCCCAGGCTGAAGGGGTGGAAACTGAACTTATCCAGGTCGGCGGCAGCGGCTTGCGCGGCTGTACCGCCTGTATGCAGTGTCGCCGGAATCAGGATCGTAAATGCGTTCTTACCGGTGATAATTTCAATGAGTGGTTCGACAAAATGATTGCGGC
>PUNB01000076.1 GCA_003552565.1 Lentisphaerota bacterium | reverse complement strand
CGCCACCGCCGTGCACATGGCATTGCAAGGCGCCAATGAGATTGTTCTGCTCAACCGAACGGTCGATAAGATAGAACGAATAAGAGCCATTATTACCGCCAGCGCGCCCGGATGCCGAACCCGCTGTCTTTCCCTGAGTGCTGAAGCGGAATCAGTCCGTCAAGCCCTAAAAGATATTCCCCTGGCGGTTCAGTCCACTTCTCTCGGCCTGCGGCCCGATGACCCATTGCCTATCTCTCCCTCTCTGCTTCCCGAAGATTGCCAGGTAATGGATATGATTTACGGTGACACCCCCTTATTGAAAGAACTGCGGAAAGAAGGGCGCAAATGCGCCGATGGACTCTCCATGCTGCTCTATCAGGGAGCCCGCAGCTTCACTATCTGGACCGGCCGGGAAGCGCCGGTTGAAACCATGCGAAGCGCATTGAAAAAAGCGCTTAAGGATCGCTCCGGCTGAGGGGAGAGATCGGAGGTCAGAGGTCAGAGGGCTTAGCCGGGGTATGGGAGAGACGGAGTATGGGGGGCGGAGAGTTGATGTTATAAGTCGCTGGTCGCAAGTCGCAAGTCATAATTCGTAATCTATAATGCTTAATTCGTAATGCCATGACTGCGAAACGACGATGAAGAACTGAGGGATGAAGGCTGAAACCTAAAGGATGAGGGATAAAGGCGGAGGGCGGAGGTCCTGGAGACGGCGGGCTTCGTCGTTAATTACCGCCCGAGGCCGGGCGGCTCCATGGCGGGCATCCTGGAGACGGCGGGCTCCACCGTTATACCGCCATAATAAAAATCACTTAACAGAAGCCCGCGAAGAACGCAAAGAATATAAAAACCGCGAAATACGCGAATCAGTGTCGATTAGTGAAGATAAGTGGTTAAAAACAGCTACCCACTTTCGCATCCAGCTACTTACAAGTTAAATAGCTGGATAAATATTCTGCGTATTTTGCGGTTTTTACCTAGACACGATTCGGCTGTAAGCAATAATACCTTCCGCGATACCGTGGGCGACCTGCCGCTGGTAATCCGTATCGCCTAACTTTCTTTCTTCCCGCCGATTGGACATAAAACCAACTTCCACCAGTACTCCGGGGCAGGAAAGCGGGCGCAGAACCTCCATCAACGCATGTTTGACTCCCCGGTCCACCGTGCCCGTGCGGACCACAGACCGGCGCTGAATTTCGTAAGCCAGGCGCAGGTTCTGTTTGTCAAAATCATTGCCCGGGCGTTTTACATTCACCGCTCTGTTGGTGTAAGTCCCGGGCGTTCCCGCCGGCGGCAGAATAAAAGTTTCAAAACCGCGAACCGAAGAATCGGCGGCTGAATTGGCATGCACACTGACGAAAATATCGGCGCCCGCTTCCCGGGCCATCTCGGCCCGACGGCGTAATGGAATAAACTCATCCAAAGTTCTGGTCAAATGCACTTGAAAACCCCGCTGCCGTAAAATCCAGGCCAGATGCCGAGAAATCGCCAGCACCACCTCCTTCTCCGTGTAGCGGCTGCCGCGAGTTCCTTCATCCCTGCCGCCGTGCCCTGGATCAATGACTATTGTGCGCACTGACTGGGGAGGCAGTGCCGCGTCCCGCAGCAGCGGATCAATCAGCAGCCGAAAATCCGCCTCCCCCAAAGTTGCCTGTCCCTCATGCTCCCCCACGGAGTGGGACAGATGCATGCGTGTGCCGTTGACCTTCGCCCGCCGCCGATCCACCTCAAACTCGGCGCTCCCGCCTGCGCCGCGCCAATACACATGTCCCTCGCGCATACTTTGCCGCAAACCGTAAAATGCCGCTACGTCGCGCATCGCCAGCCGCCGCAGCCCCTGATCATTATGGTAACGTATGGGATAAGAAGACGCTCCGGCGGATACTGACAACATGGACAAGCACCCCAGCAACAGCAAAAACCGCGAACAGCGAAATAAACGAATCTTCTTCTTCAGCGCTGTAAATGAAACTTTCAAATTGTTCCCTGACCTTCCGCCTTGCATAATTTTCCTCTATATCTTAATCATGAGTCATTGTTTGGGTTCTGAGGTTATATTTTTGTGCTTATTTTTACCTGCGGCAAACTTGGCTGGTGAATTATCTTGACTGGCTTTGTTTGATTCCGCCTGATTGTCGCATACACAGCAAGATCAAGACTCCAAGAGCGAGTTGAGTGCCGGCGGTAACCAGAAAAGGCATCCGCAAACCGGCCGAGCTTGCCAAGTAACCGCCCGCGAACGGCCCCGCGGCGGCGCCCAGCATGCTCAACGAAGTGGCCAGACCATAGGCCTTGCCGAGAGAATTATGATCAATAATCCCATGAATCATGGCGTTGGCGGCCGGCAGCATCCCGGCTACTGCTAACCCGAAGAGGACGCGGGCCGCAAACAGCTGATTGATACTCATGGCCCAGAAATGTCCAGCCGATGCCGCGGCCGCCAGCAGGCAGCAGCCGAAGAGCACTCGCCGATGGCCGTATTGATCACCGACATACCCCACCAAAGCCGCAGAAAAAGCTCCGGCCAAAGCGGCGGAGGCCATAACCGAGCCGGTAATACTGTTGATCTTCTCGGCGGAGGGCAGGATATCCCTGACAATCAAGGGGAATGAGGGATTGATCATAGTATTGTTGAATCGTACTGCGAACATAACCAGGACGGCCAGAAAAAAACCTTTGAGCATAAAAATGCTCAAAAATCCGCTGGTTTTACCTTCCTTGCCGGCTGCCGGCGAAGAAAAGTCTTCACGCGTGCCGAAATATACCAGCAAGCCGCCGGCCAAACAGAGCAGCGCTCCCATCCGGAAACTGGCGCGATAACCGAAAGAATCCGCCATCAGCCCCCCGAAAAAAGGGCCGACGGTGGTGCCGATAAACACCGCCGTCTGCATCATTCCCAAGGTCAATCCGCTGCGTTTGCGGGGAACCACGCTGGCGACCAAAGCTACGCTCGCCGCCATGGTTCCGGTAAAAGCGCCCTGCAAAAGACGGCAGACCAGCAGCTGACCCACAGTTTGAACGTAAGACATCAGCAGCAGCACGGCGGTTCCGCCGAACATGGCTCGGCAAACCATCAATTTCCGACCGTAGCGATCAGCGGCTATCCCCCAGAACGGCGCCGATAAAGCGAAAGTCAGGCCGGCCGCCGACAACACCAGACCGGCCCAGAAAGCCTGATCGCCAGCGTCCGGAACCCCGAGATCCGCAATAAAAAATGGCAGAAAAGGCAGGGCGAAAGAAAAACCGACAATCGACAAAATCTGAGCGGTGAAAGCGGATATAAAAGTTTTTTTCCAGGGTGTCATGCTTCGGCCGCCAGTTCAGCGTATATCGGCAGCATCTGATCGTAAACCCTGACATTTTCCGGCACCGGCTCCACCCGGCTTTCGGGCACCGGCCGGCAGAAGGTTTCGATCAGTTCGGGCCAATCAGCCTGGCCCGCTCCATGCGCCGCTCTTAAAGCCGCCCCCAGGGCCGCCGAGTCGGAGATCTCTAAACGTTCAATCGGAGCATTGAATACATCCGCTAGAATTTGACATACCGGGGTGCTTTTGGCCGCTCCGCCAGTCACCCGCAATAACTGCGAACGCTCCTCTATCCAGTCGGAGTAGAGCCGCAGGCGCAGAGCCTGAGCCTCCACCACCGCCCGCACTCTGGCGGGCATGTCCCGACCTTCCCGAAAATCTTCCGAACCGCGATACACTGGCTCGTTGCGGGACACCAGGGGAGTGATTTCCGGAATGAAATACGGCAGCATCATATTGCCGTTGTTGCCCGGCGGTGTATTATCCAGGTACTGATCAAACTGGTTCCAGTTAATGCCGGCCTGTTTTCTGATCTCTTCCTGCGCCAAAGCGCCGTTCTTAAAGCAGATCAAGCTCATAAAACCGCCGCTCGGACTGCCGAAAACATGGCCGTAGCCACGCGGGTCCACTTTGGGTTCGTTCATGGGAGCGAAAAAAGTATGACTGGTGCCTAGGGAAATGACCGCCGCTCCGGGGGCGTAGGCGCCAACGCCAATCAGGCTGTTTGGGTTGTCGCCCGACCAGGCGATTAATTCAGTTTCCGGACTGAATCCGTATTTACTCACAAAATATGGCGCTATCCGGCCGACCTTGCTCCAGCTGGGCGCCAGCGCCGGCAGTTTCTCACGCAAACCGGGAGCGGTGGCTTTCAATATACGTTCATCCCATTCCCCGGCGGCCAGGTTCATGAAATTCATACCGCCACCATCGGCGAAATCGATCGGGATGTTTTTACCAGCCAGAATTGAGCCCATAAAAGAACTTATCAGGTGGATAATTTCGGTTTTTTCATAAAGTTCCGGGGCGTTTTTATGGAATTTTCGAATCTGCGGGCCGGCGAATCTCTCGATTGGCGGCGAACCGGTGCTTCGCTGGATATACTCGATGCCGCCGGCGCTTTCGGCTATTTCCCGACACTCTTCGGTGGTCGAACCGTCCATCCATACAGGCGCGGTCGCCCGGCTGAGCATAGGCTCCAGCTGCTCTTTCAGAGGCCGATCCTGCCGCCAATTGCCATCGGAGGGAAAAAGTTTATTCAAGTACACCGTGCCGTGCTGCTGACCGCTGCCGCTGACAGCCTTCACCCGGGATAAATCCAGCCCCTCGTCACGCAGCCTGCCCAGCAGCTTCTCAAGCGCCGCCGCCCACAAACGAGGATCACTATGTTTCACCAAAGGATCCTCATTCGGCAGCACTCCCTGTACACAGCCGAATTCCGGCAGACTGTCGAAGTCCACCGAGTCTTTGCCAATCACCCTTCCTTGTTCCGTGTCGATGATCACCGCGGTCAAACTTTGCGTACTCGCGTCGAGCCCCATGAACCGATTCATATTTTGTGCCTTTAACATTTGCATTTTATATCCAATCAGATTATAATGTATTGACACATGGAAGAGATGCAAGAATCCCTTTTAAGGGCAATCAACTATTCCATTAGCGTGTACATGGATGATTTTACCTAAAACTTGATAAAAAATTTAAACAGACAACAAATTGCGGGATGGAGGCCAAGTTCTTGATTTTTCCGACATCCCTGGGAGAGAAATCATGGCAAAGCTGGTATGCTTGGGCGGAATGAACAAGAGAGATCAATTCCCTCTGCATGAAGGCAAGAATGTAGTCGGCCGCGCCGATGACTGCCAGATTAAGCTGTTCGACAAAAAATGCTCTCGTCAGCATTGCGTGATCTACAAAAAAGACAATCACTACTCGATCATGGATCTGGACAGCCGCAACGGCACGGAAGTGAATGAAAAGAAAACCCCTCCTCAAAAAGCCGTCCCCATGAAGCCGGGAGACATCATTCATCTCGGCAATACTTATTGCAAGCTTAGCGAGCGCCCTCTAGGCGGAAGGGTGGACCAGGAGGCCACCGATGTGGCGGCTGAAATGCAAGGAAGGAAGTTCGATAGATTGATGGAAAACGCCACCAAGGGGTTCCGTAAAACTTCCGACCGCGAAGAAAACACGGTCACGCAGGTTATTCGCTCTTTCTGGCCCAAAAGAAAAAAATAGACCGGGAACATTCCGAAGGGAACCCCAATCTGTCAGCGGATCAGTTAAGTGTATTCTAACAAGACCTACCGCCGGCGCCATGCGCCGGATACCCCCAGGGTGAGACTTTACGTACTTTTACACGTACTCGTACACGCTAATCGTCATTATTTCTGACCCCGAAGATTTGAGTGTACGAGTACGTGTACGATTACGGTACTCGGATGACTGATAACCGATCACCGAGACGAAGTCTCATACAAGTGTGGCGGTTAAGAAAGCGATTAAGTGTATTGGGGCACAAAGCGCAACACACTTTGCGGAATGTAAAATACCGAGCTTAATCGAATTGGTTAATTGTTCACGGCAGATTCCGCCCGTTGAGAGAGCCAGATCAAGTCGCCGAGAATACGCCTGGCCTCTTCCAGCAGAGGATCGGAGGGCGCTTTTTCGTCGTCATCCTGATCATAACGGCGACGGCGTGTGGTTTCCTCTCTCACTCGGTTATGTAAATCATCTTCCAGCCGCATTTTCTCGCGGCGTATGTCGATATTTAAGCTTTGAATATCTTGCTGGCTGATCTCCCGATATTGCTCACCAAGTTTCACGATCTCCTCGAAATCCTTAGACTCTTCAACCCGCTTTTCTGAGCGTTGCTGCAGCAACGGCAGGTGGCGATTCCATTGCTCCGCTACATCCTCATCCGCCAGCAGCGAATCGATTTCATCCCACGGCAAGGCGTTATCCATCTCATCCTCACCTACCTCCATGAAATCAGTTAAAGCCGGCAGAGAAATATCCGGCGTGACACCCTTTTTCTGCACCGAACCCCCGTCAACTCGGTAGTACTTGGCCATGGTGAACTTGAGCGAGCCCGCTTCTTCACCTTCAAAGAATGGCTGATTAGCGAAAAAGCGGTTTAAATCATAGACGTTCTGAACTGTGCCTTTGCCGAAAGTACTTTCATCGCCGACCACTATTCCGCGGCCGTAATCCTGAATGGCGGCGGCGGCAATTTCCGCGGCCGAAGCACTGAAGCGGTTCACCAGCACCACCAAAGGACCGTCATACAGCATGTCCCCGTCTTCGTCAAGCACCTCCACGTCGTTGCCCGAGGAGCGCACCTGCACCTTCGGGCCGCCGGGTAAAAACAATCCGGCTATGCTGATCGCTTCCTCAAGGCTGCCGCCATGGTTGTAGCGCAAGTCCAGGACAACCCCGTCAATTTCATTTTCAGAATTGTCCAACCCTTTCCGCAGTATTTCTTCCACATCCCGGCTGACCCGCCGGTAATCCTCTCGCCCCTCCCGCCTGGCGGTGTAATCAGCGTAAAACGAGGGTATCGTAACCGTCAGCAGACTGTAACGATCCCGCCCTTCAGCATCCGGCTCTGCTTCCTCCGCGGGCATCCCGTTCTCGGGTAAAACTTCGGCCTCTTCCTCCTTGTTCAAATCAGCAAAATCCTTTTCTTCCGGTGCCGACAGCTCAGTGAATTCACTTTTTGCCTGCTGCGCCTTCAGCTCAACCTCGTCCCGAATCAGTTCAAATTCCATCGGTGCGGTTCCTAAACCTCGTCCGGCCGGGATTACCTGCAGCCGCACCTCGCTGCCCTTGGGGCCGCGGATCAAGCGCACCACTCGCCGCAGAGACATATTGACCACGT
Source organism: Lentisphaerota bacterium (assembly GCA_003552565.1). Taxonomy (GTDB): domain Bacteria; phylum Verrucomicrobiota; class Lentisphaeria; order Oligosphaerales; family PUNB01; genus PUNB01. The sequence goes on along the minus strand of PUNB01000076.1, from coordinate 2,860 downwards.
TGACCATTTCATCATTGTCTGAGACCCCTGATATCCGGTCGCCCACCTGCAGCTGTCCATCACGATCCGCGGGGCCGCCGGGAATAATCTCCTCCACCGTCACATAACCATGTTCATTGGAGGAAAGCACCGCGCCTATTCCTTCAAGCGACAGCGACATGTCGATCTCAAAATCTTCCTCCCGGGCCGGAGCCATGTAAGCGGTATGTGGATCATAAAGACGGGCCATGGCGCTGAGAAAAGTATCGAGAATTTCAATATCATCCGTGTCCTTCGCATGGCGCAGCCGCCTTTGGTGGTATTCCAGTACCCTCTGTTCCGGAGAGCGTTCATCCGCCGACGGTTTTTCATCTTCATCCGCTTTGCCCTCGTTGTCGTCAGTCTCAGGCGCTACGCCTTCTTTCTTATCCTCTTTCGACTCGCCGTCCCCTTCCTCCGCTTCGTCGCAATCTTCTTCGGAAAGCTTGAAATTGATCAGCCGGTTCTTCACCTGCCTTCTCCATAAATCATCCAGCTCCTCTCGGTCCTTGGCCCAGGAAGCGTCAGAACGATCAACCTCAAGCTCTTTGTCAGTGTGAAAATCGAAAGGAGATTCAAGGGTTTCTTCAACAAATTCCACACGTTCACTCATACGCCGAAGGTAAAGATTGTAAACCTCATAGGGAAAAGAAAGGTCGCCTGAGGAAATAGTTTTATGCAGCCTGTCGCGGTACTGACTGAACTCTTCAATATCTTCCGCTAGAAAATACCGTCGCCCGCGGTCTAGAGAAGAAAAGTATTGATCAAACAGCTTCTCCGACAGCTCCTCGTCCACCTCTCGAGGCGCGTAATGCAGACGCGGCACCAGGTTTCCCACCACCACGGAAACCGCCGAAGAAAAGGGAGTAGGCTCGAACTCCGGCAGCTCTTCACTGTCGTCGCCAGAGGCGAAAGCGCCGAACAACACCGAAAAGGCCGCCGTCAGCGTTAAAGTCTTATTCCTGATCCTGCGTCTTATTACAAGATCAGCTCCGCAAGTACGAAAAAAGATGTATGTGAAAGAAAGAGATTTAAACATGATTTTTCCTTTTTTCCGATTTCACAGCCGCTCCATGGGATGGTCTGAAAAAATCTCACGACTTTTCGAGTTATGGGATGAAAGTGCCACAAAAATATAATCTTGGAACTCCGGCACCTCCGAACCCCATAATCAAAACTCCCTCCCTCCGCCGCTGCAGATTTTCAGCCTTCCGCCCTCATAAATGCCTCGTGGCCTAATTCGCCATCGCTGTTGAACGATTTCAATGAGCTAGGACACACTATGGCGCATCATGTTTCCTAGGTGTCCGATCCAATCTCCAAAACAGTCGGTATTTCTCCCTTGGAAAGCCGCAGCGCCAGACCGTAACGCAACCCGCGAGTGGTGACAGTAAAATCTTCCGCCTGTAACCCACGCAGAACTTCACTTAATATCAATAGACCAGCCGGCAGCACCGCGGCTCGGCCGGGATTTATGCAAGGAATCTCCTGACGCATTGCCAGCGGCACCGCCGCCAGCTCCTCGGCGGCTTCGGACACCGCGGCTTCACTGTCTTGCCAGCCATGGACAAGCTGGCGCTGATAAGTCGTCAGCCCCTGTCTCCAGGCTGCGTAAGAGGTGGCGGTGCCGGCGCCGGCGACCATTCGGACAGGTTTGTTTCCCGTTATCTGCCTGATTTCTTCCAGACCCGGCTCCAGCAGGCGACGGACCTCGCAGCGCGCCTCTTCTCGCGCTTTTGGTTCCGAAACATCATACAAATCAAAGCGCTCCCCGAAACGCACACAGCCGACATCGAAACTTCGGCTCCATCTGCACCCCCCTTCTTCATCCCCGACTCCCATCTCGGTACTGCCGCCGCCGACATCCACATTAACCAGGAAAGAACCCCTGCGGCACATATCCGAAGCCACCCCCTGAAAAACGGTTAGAGCTTCTTCCTCCCCGGTCAGCAGCCAGGGAACGCCTCCGAAACGATGGCGGAAACCGTTAAGAAAAAGAGATCGATTCTCCGCGTCACGCACCGCCGAAGTGGCTGCCGCAGCCAGCCGGATATTCTCTCCCCGCGGCAGATTTCGCAGTAGTTCCTCCGTCGCAATCAGCGCCCTCTCCACGGCGGTCGGGTGTAAACGTCGTTCCGAACCGGTTTTCTCACCGAGACGCGGCATCCGCAGGTCTTCATGAAACTCCATCAGTTCCCCGTTTTTCCCCGGACGGCAGACCAGCAGCAAAATGGAATTCGTTCCGATATCCAGTGCCCCCGGCAATGCATCGCTCATATCAACCTCCATAATTGTCAATGTGTTTACGGAATTGCAACCTTTCGCCTTAATCTCGTATCCGAATCCTTTTTGCATAACCTCATTTCCATTTCGGTTGACGATAGCGGGCGACCTGCCTCCGCTAAAGGCTACGGCACGGCATGAGAGAACGGTGGACGATTAAATAGATTCTGCCTCGTCCTGCCGCAGTCCGGCATGTTGCGCCGTAGACCGAAGGGCGAAGGCGAAAGGGCGAGGGCGGATCGTAATCCGCTTTCGTCGCCGTCCTCGTTTTCCGACTGGTTGTTTTCAAAGGTTGCAACTATGCCCGACGGATTACGACGCATCACAATTCTCTTGACTTGCGAAATTAATATGCTATGTTACTTTACACACGCAAACGATCCACTACAGAATTTATTCACCAGAGTGGCGGAATTGGCAGACGCGCTGCGTTCAGGTCGCAGTGGCCGCAAGGCCATGAGGGTTCGAGTCCCTCCTCTGGTACCATCTCTCACCTCGAAAACCCCCCACAAGGCGCCATTCAGGGTCGCCTATCCAGCCCCCGTCCGGAAAGGTATCT
>PUNB01000223.1 GCA_003552565.1 Lentisphaerota bacterium | reverse complement strand
TCAAGTTTATTTTTGAACACGTGGGCGGAGGGGTGATCTTCGTAGCGGGTAATCACCAGAGCGGTGATTTCTATATCCTATTGCCGCAAGTCATCGATCAGCTTGAGGGCGTCCGAGTCATAGGTGATGCCGAAATCGGCCCGGATTTTTCGACGTTCAATATCGCCGGCGTACAGGCACAAAATAATATCCGCTTTATCCCTAAGACTCTGCAGCAAACGCATCTTGACATTTGGATCGTATCCAGGCAGAACTCGGCTGGCGTGGTAGTCATAAAGCAGTTTGCCTCCAAATTCCAGATATAAACGATCTCCAAAGCGATGCAGCCTGTCAAGTATCGCCTGGCGCTGGCATCTCAGATAGCGATCATTGTCGAATCCCGTTTGATTAAGCATTAACAATAAACTCGTCCCGTTTTTTTGTGATTCGGCGGTGAAACAGCTCCTTTTCAGTCGGGGCTTGTGCGCCAGCGTTTATGCATCCATATCCACTGTTCCGGGTGCTCCCTTATAGCCTGCTCCAGTATTTTGGTGTAGCGCTGGGTGTTGTGCTCTATTGAAGACGGTTTTTTATGCGGCTCGCCTTTTTCCTGAACTTCCTCCCACTTCACTTCCGGCAGAAAGCGGAGATGATGCCTGCCCTCGGAATCCCTGAAGAAGACCAGCGGCACCACCGGTGTTCGATAGCGCTTGGCCATAACCGCTAAGCCTGCCATAGTACAAGCAGGAGTCCCGAAAAAATCCACAAAAACACCGTCATCACGCTTGGCGTTCTGATCTAGTACAAATCCTACTCCTCCATCATGGGCGTGTTTTTTGAGGAACGATAAAATCGGGCGCAGCGCGGTTCGTCGGTTGATGGCGGTGACACCGTGAGATTGTCGCATACGGTCAGCTATATACTGTCCCAGACCGCCCTTGATTCTGCGTGTGACGGCCGCGACTTTGAATCCGTGGGCGGCGGCCGTTGCCAGCCCGGTTTCCCAGTTTCCCAAATGCCCGGATAACACCAGCACCCCGCGGCCTTGCCGTAAAGTTTCATATAAATTATCCAGGCCCTCGAAAACGCTGTTTGCAAGCAGTTGTTCAGGGCTCTGGCGGGGCAGACGCAACATTTCCACGGCCAGCAGCCCGAAATGACGGTAAACACGGCTGCGCAGCCGCCTTAATTCTTTTGAAGAATGTTCAGGAAAAGCTCTTTGTAAATTATCGCGGATAACCTTTTTACGATAACCGATGAGTTTAAAAACCCCCCCAAAAACACATCCGGCTGGAAACACGGCCCGCCGCGGAAAGGCGGCGGCGACTGCGAATAACAACTCGACCACTAGACGCATTAAATCTCCCTCTAGCCATTATCCAGTCCCGGAACCGTAATACGCCTGGAGCCGGGGTGAAGCGGTAATCCCATCGCGGGCACTATCAACAGTTCTACTTCTTCCCCATCCATGATATTTACCTCATAAAGCAGTCGGACGGAGTCAACTCCGACATCCTCCGCCGTCAGCTCCCAGAGCCGGGGGTCAAACGGTTCACCTCCCACGGATATGCCGATACAGGGAAAAGATTCATCATTGTCGGCCGCCTGAAGGCGATAATCATATTTGCCGATAGATTTTTCTTCCTTCGGTATCACTTCAAGGATGACAAACATTTTTTCTGCTTCAGGCTGCCGCTCTCGGGCGCTGTCACGAGGATCCTGGTCGGGCTCGAAAACTTCTTCCAGCAACAGCTTGTCCAGATCCAGCTTGGTCACTGAATCAGTGGTTACCTCCACGTCGGTGATATGTACTGAACGCATTTCCACAGGCTCGAATGCCGAGGCTGTGCCGTCGACATTGAGAACTAACAAAGTCAGTGAAACGACTGAAAACATGATTAACAAGGGGCTGAGTTTCATTATGTCTAATTCTCCTTGAGTTAAGATTTTTCGTCTTCTTTGGAAACGGCCTGTTTCTGTACTTCAAAAAGCTCTTTTATTCCGCTTTCCGCCAAGTCCAACAGCCTTTCCATACAGTTCCGGCTGAAGGATTTTTTCTCGGCAGTCGCCTGAACTTCGACCAGCTCTTGCTCCGAAGTCATAATGACATTCATATCCACATCGGCCGCCACGTCTTCTTCGTAGCACAGGTCAAGCGTCGGCCGGCCTTCAATAAGTCCAACGCTGACCGCCGCCACTCGGCAGGTCAGAGGCCATTGCTTTAACTCTCCTTGCCTGAAAAGCCGTCGCAGGGCCACTTCCAGGGCCACGGCCGCCCCGGTCACGGATGCGCAGCGGGTGCCGCCATCGGCGTCAATAACATCGCAGTCTATATGCAGAGTTCTGCTGCCGATTTTTTTCAGGTCAACCATGGCCCGCAGGCTGCGTCCAATCAATCGCTGAATTTCCTGTGTCCGACCGGCCAGTTGCCCCCGTGTTGCTTCCCGCTGTCCCCGCCGCGGAGTGGAACTGGGAAGCATCTGATACTCCGCCGTCAGCCAGCCGCCTGGAATGTTCTGACTGCGCATCCAGAACGGCACTCGATCCTCAACGCCAACCGCACACAACACTCGCGTGCCGCCAGCCTTGATCAGGACTGAAGACAAAGGATGCTTTTGGTAATCAAGCTCGATTTGCAGATTTCTTAGTTTTTCCGTGTCTTTTAGACTACCGCTGTTTTGTTCACTCATCTGAGAAATTCTTATTGCTTATGCTATAGTATAAGTTCGGCCTGCAAAAACCAACAGACCTGATGAATTGTGCTGTATCGCCTGTCGAAGTTTGTGATTTTATAAAACCGCCTAAGGTAACTAAATCCCGGCAGGACGCAGACCAAAACGTAAACTATAATAGTTCAAGGTCAAGTGTGATTCACCTAATAAACAAAAAAAATCTTCTTTCCCGCGGCATTTATCACCTTAAACGAGGAGCACACCATCCTCTCACCGGTATTGTGAGTTCACTTGTTTCTCCTAAAACCGAGCGGAGACTCATACTCAACCTTCCTCCCCTGGCGGCCGGGATTTTTGGTGTTTCCCTGCTCATTTTTCTTTACGCCTGCGAACAGCCGGAACCGCCGGCACCTTACAATCGGGAACCGACTCAGTCTTTGCGGGATCTAAAAACGGCCTGGGAAGAGAACCGCCCAGAGAGCGCCGTTTCGCAGCTGGAAAATTTCAGTGAGTTCACTGACCAGCGAGTCGAAGTGAATCTGCTCAAACAAAATGAACGCGACCAGCTTCTGGCATTAAAACTCAACCCTTTATTGGTACAGGGGAAACTTACTCAGGCAGAAGAAACTCTCGACACACACATTCAAAATTATGGACTCAATCCTTTCACCGAACGAGCCGCGGCTATAATTGAGGAATTGAAGATTCTCAAAAGTTTTCCTGTCGCTGAAGAAAGTGCGAACTCAGATGATTTACGCCTGGAACTTGAGGCGCAGGTGATTTCCCAACTTGAAATTATCCAGGATTATCAAATTACTCAGGACTGGCTGGCCCGGCAGAAGGCGGCGCTGGAATTGATGCGACAGTCTGAAATAGAGCGCGATGCAAACCTCCTGCTGTTAAAAATGGATCGTTATCTTGCCGAGCGGAAAAACCAACAAATTCCACCATTGCTGAACTCTTTGTCAGACCTCAGGCCGAATCATTTTGTTATTAAACTGCTATCGCGTTTGCCTCAAGCAGCAGCTGCAGAATTGACCATGCAGCAGCTTTCAGAAATCTCCCAAATACCCAAGGACTGGCGGCTTTTCTGCATGGAATTGGCGCTTCTTTATCACTGGCAATCAAAAGGGAAGCCCGAATTGGGACATCTGGAAACTTTGCTTTCTCAATTGAACCAGCATTCCCCTGTTTCTATCAGCGGTATGGATCTGCGGGCGAGAACTGCAGCTGTCTCTGGAGATTATCAAAGCATGATCGAATACCTGCAGCTTTATCTGCGGGCAGGAGGGGCGCTGGATCGGGAATTTTATTTTGAGCATTTCGAAAAGCTTTTTCTCGACTCTAGCCAGGTGCTGGCTCGCCCATGGCTCGTTTCTTTCCCTGCCGCGACCGATTTTATTATGATAGTTATGCAGTTGAGTGAAAAACGCGGAACCAATGTGGATTAGTGCAAGTCAAAAAGGGGGTAATGGAGGATTAAGCAGGAATATTTATTCAGATCAATATAATACCCCCAATGGTGCGGTGGACAGAGCGAGGAATGCGAAACTATGGATGGTTGTTACAGTAAAGTCAAAGAGATTATTTGTCTGAACTTGCTGGTTTTCTTACTATTGTCGGCGGTTGTAAGCCACGCCGAAAATGTTGCCGCCGAGACCGCTGGTCAATTGCAGCGTTCTGTTGCCGCCGGGGAAAAAGCTGAAGCAAAAATAGCGGACGGACTGAAGTTTCTGCCGGATGTGGTGGCGGTTGTCGGCGAACAGCCTATTCCAGGCAGACGAGTCGAGGTCGTTCTCTACCCGATGCTGCTGTCGCGGCTACAAAGAAATTCCGAATTGCCGGATCAACAGCAATTAAAGCAAATCGCTTTACGGGTAACACGCCAACTGGTGGATCAGGAGCTTCTGTTTAAAGAATGCCGGGATGCCGGTTACTATCCCGACATTAAAGAGGTGCGAAAAAAGGTGGAAAAACTGAAAAATCGCCTTGGTGAGGAACGATTCGAGGAAATTCTGGAAAGCCAAAGGTTAAGCATAAGTGAATTTCACAGTCAGACCGCCAACACTATCGCTTTAACCAGATGGATGAATCAGGAAGTCTATCCTCATATAGAAATTGATTCGACGGAAATCAAAGAGTATTACGAGAATCATAAACAGTCTTTGACACAATCGGAACAAGTGGAGGTTTCCCATATCCTGCTGACAGACACCGACGCGGACAGCTCCAAAGATCCACGGCAATTGCAGGAAAAAGCCAATAGCCTGGCGGAAAAAATAAACAATGGAGAAACATCTTTTTCCGAAGCGGCGAAAAAGTACAGTCAATGTCCAAGCTCTCTTAACGGCGGCAGGCTTTCCGCTTTCGGTCGCGGAGAAATGGTGCGGGAATTCGAGAAAACCGCTTTCAACACTTCAGAGGGGGAAATATCCAGTCCGGTAGTCACCGAATATGGTGTGCATCTGATCAAAGTTCATAAACACTATCCTGAAAAAGAGTTGTCCTACAATCAGGCGAAAGCGGAAATAACCCAGGGACTGCGGAACCGCAAAGCCAACCGGATGGTTCAGGAAATCATCGAAGAAAGGCGGCAGGACACCAGCACGGAAATCCTTTTCAAACCGTAAGCTGGTCAGACCAGTCTCCCGTATGTCTTGCCTCTTTTCCGTTCTTGATTATGGAAGACCTCGTAGATCAATTTATCGGTTACGCGGCTCTGGAACGAGGACTGGCGGAAAATACTACGCGGGCTTATGTCCATGAAATCAGAGAATTCCTGCGCTTCGTGGCGGAACAAGCAAACTGCTCTCACCCCGGAGAGATCACTCGCGACCATATCCTCGATTACCTGGAATACGGGCGTAATCAGCTCGAACTCCAGACCGTTTCCCTTGCTCATAGACTGGTGTCAATAAAAATTTTTTTCCGTTTTCTCCTTTATGAGCACAAAGTCTCACATGATATTACCGATTTAATGGAGGGACCGCGGCTTTGGAAGCATTTGCCGGATTATCTTGACCAGCGGGAAGTTTCCAGAATGCTGCGGGCTTACCGCGGACGCGATTCATTGACGGTTCGTAATCGCACCATTCTGGAAGTTTTTTACGCCACCGGGATGAGGGTCAGTGAGCTGGCTGGCTTGACCGTAAATGATTTGCGGTTTGACGAGGAGATAATTCGCATTATCGGCAAAGGCGACAAGGAAAGAATTGTTCCCTTTGGCAGGATGGCGACTAAGGCCGTGCGGGAATATTTGCGCGATGTCAGACCTGTTCTCCAGCCTTCCGATAATCGCCAATGTCCGCATTTATTCCTTTCTCGCAGCGGCCGCCCTCTTACCCGGGCCTGGATATGGAGAGTGGTTAAAGAAGCGGCGAAAAAGGCCGGCATCAGAAAGAACGTTTATCCGCATATGCTGCGGCATTCATTCGCCTCTCATCTGCTTGCTGGTGGTGCTGACTTAAGGGTCATTCAGGAAATGCTAGGCCATGCTGATATTTCAACAACTCAGATTTATACCCATATTGATCAACGCGCTCTGGTTCAGGCGCATCGCCGGTTCCATCCGCGGAAGTGAAAATAAAAAAGGATAACTCTATGAGCCAGGAAATTCGCAAAAATCTGCATGATGTAAAGGAAGCTCTGAACGAACAGAAACGGTCGGATCCCGCGCGGACCGATCAGGCTGAAGAATTGCAGAAAAATATTGACAGTTTTCTTGAGCAAAGCGATGAAATCAGCGAAGAAGAACATGTCAATATGCTCCAGAAACTGAAGCACTCAGTTGAACAATTCGAAGCCTCTCACCCTACCCTCGGCCTGATGTTTGAAAAATTTCTTGACACTCTCAGCAATATGGGAATATAAGCTGCCCATATACCACGCTCTCGATAGAATGCCTAGCCTGAGGGTATGCGAAAAGGGTTTGAGGCCTAATTTTGTGCTGCTGAAAACCTTGTCTCGAATCGCAGTCCGTAGTCGTTCCGCCTAAGGCGAACCAACCGGCACGATATTTCCACCTTTCACTGACGGGTTGCCTGCGTATCCTCGAGTGATTTGTCTATCTTTATAAACTGATTATATTTCCCACCGTTCACGACCGAAACAACAAACGGCACATGCCAGCCTTGCTTTTTTACAGCATAAAAGTCGCGAGCGGTTTTTTTCTGAGAAGAATGGGAAAACTTTTGTAACCAGAGGATATCCAACCTATGTATGAAGCATCTGATCTTCGCAAAGGCCTGAAAATCGAAATCGACGGTGAGCCTTATATCGTCACAAACTTTGAATTCTGCAAGCCGGGCAAGGGCCAGGCCCTTTATCGCTGTAAATTGAAACACATGCTCAACGGATCAACCTTGGATCGCACTTTTCGTTCAGCCGACAAGATCGACAAGCCCAACTTGGAAACTAGAGAAGCTTTTTATTCTCATTCGGAAGGAGATGTTCATATTTTCATGGATGGCGAAACCTATGAACAATACGCCATCCCGGATGAGATTCTCGGCACCGGATCGCGCTTTCTAAAGCCGGATATTGAATGCGAGATACTTTTCTATAAAGAACGGCCGGTGGAGGTCACTCTGCCTTTCTTTATCGAGGCCCGGATAATCGAAACCGAGCCAGGGGCCCGCGGCGACACCGCCACCAACGTAACCAAGACAGCGAAGCTGGATAACGGCCATGAAGTGCAGGTTCCTTTGTTCATTAATGAAGGCGACCTGGTTAAAGTGGACACCAGAACCGGCGGCTACAGTGAACGAGTCAGCAAAGCGTGAGACGGAAATCGCGCGACTGCGCAGCCTGAGCAAGGCTCTCGAAGCCCGTCATCAGCTTTCACGGACAGTGCGCGATTTTTTTCGCCAGCATTCTTACCTGGAAGTCAATACACCTGTTCAAATCAAAGCCCCCGCCCTCGAAGAACATATTGACTGCAGTGCCGCCGCGCATGGATACTGGCTGCGCCCCTCCCCTGAACTGCACATGAAAAGACTGCTGGCCGCGTTGAATCGACCGATTTTTCAGCTCGGCCCCTGTTTTCGAGCCGAAGAAAGAGGGTCGTTGCATCTGCCGGAATTTCACATGCTTGAATGGTATCGGCCGGAAGCCGACTGCATGGATATTCTAGAAGAAACCAAGTTTCTGATTCGTACCTGCGATCAAGCCTTGGAAGGATTCACTGAGGATAAAGCATTCAATCGAAAGATTGATTTTTCCGGTGAATGGATGGTTGTAAATCTGGACACCGCTTTTGCAGAGTATACGGAAATGGATATGGACTCGGCGATGGAGCAGAATTTATTCGAACAGGTTTTAGTGGAGCGCATACTCCCTCAGGCGGAGAAGAACCGTCCGCTGGTTTTATGCGGCTTTCCTTTAACTCTAGACAGTCTGGCGCGTAAAAATCCGGATTCCGGACGCGCCGAGCGCTGGGAGCTGTATGTAAACGGTATGGAACTGGCCAATGCCTACACTGAATTGACTGATTACCATGAACAGAAACACCGTTTTCAGCAAACCGCGGAAATCCGCCGCCGTCAAGGACGCGAGGTATATCCGGTTGATGTTCATTATCTGGAAACATTGCGCTGCGGTCTTCCGGAATGCGGCGGTATCGCCCTTGGATTCGACCGGCTGTTAATGGCGTTACTCGGCTGCGACAATATCGAGCAGATAACCCCTTTCCCGCCGGAAAAGGAAACAGTCGAGTTTATTTAATCTTTTTTTGAAAAGAACCGCTAATATACGCTAAAAAACTCGGGCTCCTCTTTTTATTTGCGTTTATTCGTGTTCATTGGCGGTTCAAAAGTATAAACGTCTAAAACCTTTCGCTGACGCATTACCTTACTTTACCTTCAGGAGTTGATAAATCCTCACAATATATTATTTTATGGATTAGTTTTGCGTGAATGAATAAACTTCACTCTCAACTGTTTATACAGAATAAGACTTCAATAATAAATCAACTGAGGAAATAAGTATTATGGCAACCAGTATTTACCGAAATAAAAATATGCGCCGCCCGAAAAAAACACCCGGAAAAAGACGTCAGCGTATGAAAAACCAGCGCCGGCGGCTGGCGGCGCTCGGAATCATGAGCGAAGAGCAAGCGGCCAAACTCAGCATCCAGGAGCTGCGTCAGAAAGTTATCAAAGCGGAGCAGGAAGCCGCCAGAGCCCAAGGGAAAGAAAGCAGAAACTCGTAGCTTGACCCCGTCCGGAAAGGTCTCACGCCCATGTTGGGAGCGCCGGCTGGTCTGATCCGGCTTTTATGCCGTCAGTTACCAGCCTCAGCGCTAATGACTTGCGGCATAAAAGCCGGAGACGGCCTGCCGACATCCCAACCCGACAGGGCTCCCGCTTTTTTCGGCGATCTTCCGGTTTTTTGAGGGAAACCGTTATACTTCTCCTATCCGCGAGATCGTGGGTAGACGTGGATAGCAGAAGCGGGATACCATGAAATACTCGCATTAGTGCGGAGAAGAGAAGATCAGTGGTTAAAATATCTTGTCCTTTGCCGAAACTTGAGTCTCATACCAGCCCGACCGGCGACGCGATGCGCCTGATACCCCGAGGGAGAGACTTGGTTATGGGCAATGCATCTGGAGCGCCCGCGTCCTCGCGGGCATTAAGGTGTGCTCGCAAGGGAACAGGCTCTTTTATGGCTCGCGGGGACCTGACCACTCTTCGTGTGGCTCAGGCTGGCTGCTCGCCCTCCATTATATGGCCGCGAGGACCTGACACACTTTCAAAAATTCCATAACGGCAGCGATATGAAATAAGATTTACGACCAAGTGGTCAGGCAGGCTGCGGCCGCTCCATTTTTTGTGACTTTTTGCATGCCGCGACGTAGGCTTTGCGGAGTCGGGTGTTTTTTGTGGCTATAAAAAGACAAAGTCTCACATAAACGACTGTGGGAAAAGGGGAAATTAAGTTGCCTCACCAGCCGCGGTCAGCCATGCGCTGATTTTCGTCTAGATCGCCGGTTTCCAGTCCCTCCATGGCGATCCCTAACCCCTTGGAAACCTGCAGAATTCGTTCCGGTTCCTGATAGGCCGCCACCGCTTCCACAATCGCCAGAGCTCGTTTTTCCGGTTCGGCCGACTTGAAAATACCGGAGCCGACAAAAACCCCGTCGCACCCCAGCTGCATCATCAAGGCCGCGTCCGCCGGGGTGGCGATACCGCCGGCGGCGAAATTGACCACCGGCAATCTTCCCAGCTCCCGCACTTGACGCGCCAGTTCCAGAGGCAGCCCCAACCGCTTAGCGTAAGGAGTAACTTCTTCCAGCGGCATATGTTGGAGAATTCGGGTCTCCCGATTGACTGTCCGGATATGCCGCACGGCTTCCACCACGTTGCCGGTGCCGGCTTCGCCTTTGGTGCGAATCATGGCCGCACCTTCGGCTATCCGGCGCAAAGCCTCTCCAAGATCGCGGGCGCCGCAGACAAACGGTATGGAAAAGCGTGTCTTGTCTATGTGACACTCTTCATCCGCCGGTGTCAGCACTTCACTTTCATCAATATAATCGATTTTCAGCGCTTCCAGCACTTGCGCTTCGACAAAATGGCCGATACGGGCTTTCGCCATGACCGGAATCGAAACCGCCTGTTTGATCGCCGCGATCATTTCCGGATCCGACATCCGGGCCACCCCGCCCT
>PUNB01000042.1 GCA_003552565.1 Lentisphaerota bacterium | reverse complement strand
GGCTGAGGCGGTGGAGGCTTTATTGCCCGGCGGGGAAAGGGAGCGGGAAGTTCGGGAAGGTATGCGCCAGGTGGTGGAAAGTCTGGGCGGCGGCGAGCGCGCCGGCTTTTTAGCCGCTCAGGCCGTGCTGAACGTGATTGAAAAGTTTGATCCAGAAGTTAAATTCAATTGATGGGTTGTGTCGCGCATCTGTACTGCCGCTGAAATTCAACGGAATCAGGTTTGACTTAAAGGCTCGATGATAGCGGGGGAATAGGGCGGATTACGAGTAAAGCGCGTCCTCATCACTCACCGCTATCATCGGTCGAAATGGACAGGGGAAGGGGGGGCAGACAAACTAGAGGCTATTCGAAAAAGTGTTTACGGTCTCTACACGCACAAAAAATGAAACCTAGTCTCGCACTTTGTCTCGCACCTTGTCTGGTTTTCTGTCGATTCCTCATTTTTCAGACTAAGTGCGAGACAAGGTGCGAGACAAGGTGAGTACAAAATTAGACCTCAACCCCTTTTCGCATAACCTCAAACTAGAGACGGTTAATACCCTGCAAAAAGGACAGTTGCACAGGAAAAGGCACTGCGAAGAATAAACTATATTAAACTGCAAAAACAAGATTATCGATATGAATTATTCATTTGATCCAAAGGAGAAAGATATTATTCGTCGTTTGGCCGGGGAACTGGCGGAGATCGGCAGCTCAGCCGAGCAGCAGGAGAAGATTCGAGCCTGGACGGCGCTTAATGACCTAAAACCAGAGCGGCCAATGGTGTGGATTACCGAAATTCCCTGGAAGGAAGTGGAGAATAAAATTGACGAGCTGCGGCCTCAGTGTCAGGATGAAACCCTGTTGGGGATTGAAAGGAAACTGCGCCGCCAGTTATTTACGGCTCGACATCTGGAGTGCGATGAAGTCATATATCCCCGGTTTGATGCGGGACTGGCTCTGGAAAACTGGGGTTACGGAGTGGAAATAGAAGAGGACCAGATCGCCCAGGGGGACAGCCATGTACAATCACATCATTTTAAACCGGTGATCCAGGATTTTGAGGATATAGAGAAGATCAGGATGCCGGAGGTTCATCACAACCAGGCCGAGTCAGAACGGCGGCTGGCGTTTCATCGGGAATTGTTCGGGGATATTTTATCTGTGGAACTAACCGGACCTCGGAGGCAATTTTTCAACGGCTGGGATAATGTAGTGCGCTGGACCGGGGTCACCGAGGCGCTGATGGACCTGGCCGTGCGACCTGATTATGTGCATGCTTTGATGCGCAGATTGACTGATTCAATGCTCTCCCGACTGGAGCAGTTTGAGCGGCAGGGGTTGTTGGGGTATCCGCATCCAGTTCAACGTGTGGGCTCCGGCGCCGCCGGTTTCACCGATGAACTGCCGGCCCCTGACGCTGATCCGGAGCATATTCGAACGATGGATCAATGGGGCGGAGCCACCGCTCAGATTTTCGGAGAGGTGTCGCCGGAGATGCATGAAGAATTTGCCTTGCAATATGAAAATGAAGTAATGTCTCGCTGCGGCCTGAATTATTACGGCTGCTGCGAACCGCTGCATGGAAAAATGCATTTGATGGCGAAAGTACCGCGGCTGCGGAAAATATCCATAAGTCCTTGGTGCGATGTCGCCAAAGCTGTTGCTAATGCGGATAAGAAGTACGTATTCAGTCATAAACCTAATCCTGCCATCATGGCAGAGGATAAATTTAATCTGGAACGAGCTGAGGAAGATATGCGGCAACGATTGCGACAGTCGGAAGATATGCCCTGTGAATTTGTGCTTAAGGACATCAGCACTATTTGCGGTGATATTGAACGATTGATCAGCTGGTGCCGTATGGCCAGCCGAGTGGCGCGGGAAGGCTGAGTTGGTGGTTTGTGTGAGACTTGCGGTTTCAGGTTTCAGTGTTCACCTGACACCAGAATCGGGGTATCCCGGCGCTTCGCGCCGGCGGTCGGGCTTAAGTGAAACGCCGCTATTGGTTTATTGTTTTCGGCGACAACGAGAACGGGCGATGATAGCGGACTACGATTTTGTGCTGATCGCCCGTTATCGTACACCGGTGTTTCCGCCTCTTGGTGCAGCGGGTGTCTCGCATCGACGGGCGCTCCCTTAGTGAAGAAAGAATGATAGAAAGTAATATAATTACGGATGAGTGATCAAAAACAATCAAATAATCCGCCAAAGCAATTTGACGACGATTCGGTCGGTTTTGTGGAGTCGCGGAGGGTTCAGCTTTTTAACCGGGAAGAGCCGCTGGAATTGGAATGTGGCGCAACGTTGAATGAGGTGACGGTAGAGTATGAAACTTACGGTGCTTTAAACCAAAACCGTGACAACGGAGTATTGGTCTGCCACGCTCTTTCCGGGGACGCCCATGCTGCCGGCTGGCTTTCCGCGGAGGATAAAAAACCTGGTTGGTGGGATAATATGATCGGCCCGGGCAAGGCGCTCGACACCGAGAAATACTTTGTCATTTGTTCTAATATTCTCGGCGGCTGCAAGGGAACCACCGGGCCGAGTTCGATCAATCCCGAGACGGAGAAGCCTTATGGGATGGATTTCCCCGTGATCACCATTCATGACATGGTGGTGTGCCAGGAGAAACTGATTCAACAGCTGGGGATTGAAAAACTGCTGGCGGTGGTCGGCGGATCAATGGGAGGCATGCAGACTCTGGAGTGGGCGGTGAGCTTTCCGCATCGTGTGCGGGCCGTGATTCCTGTGGCCACTACCTATCGCACTTCACCGCAAAGCATAGCTTTCGATGAAGTCGGCCGTCAGGCTATTTTCAATGATCCCAACTGGAACGGCGGCGATTATTACGGACAGCAGCCGCCGGAGCGCGGTCTGGCGATAGCGCGCATGGTGGGGCATATAACTTATCTCAGTGATCAGTCCATGCACGAAAAATTCGGGCGCAACCTGCGTCTGCGGGAGGAATACGGATATGATTTCGGCCAGGAGTTTCAAGTGGAAAGCTATCTGCACCATCAAGGAACGAGTTTTACTAAACGCTTTGACGCCAACACTTATCTGTACATTACGAAAGCCATGGATTATTTCGATTTAACCATAGGTTTTCCATCACTGAAGGAAAGCATGCGGCGGGCTGATTGTAAATTCCTGCTGATCGCATTTTCCAGTGATTGGCTCTTTCCTCCTTATCAAATGAAAAAGATGGCTAACGCTTTGCGCTATAACGGAATTGATGTGACTTATGTGGAAATTGAATCTGATTATGGTCATGATGCCTTCCTGCTGGAAGCGGAAAAAATGACTCGTATGTTATCGGCTTTTCTTGGGTATCTCTATAGTGAGCCGGATGGAGGAAATCATCAAGCAACGATTTAAATCTGAGAATCTGGAGACAATGAACCCTCAAATCCCAGTCAGTGAAAGCGCCTCGGAAAGGCGTACGGATTATCGGATTATTCTCGATATGCTGCCACCGCAGTGCCGGGTGTTGGACTTGGGGTGCGGCACTGGGGGACTATTGACGTTGCTGCGGGATAAAAAGCAGGCGCGCGGCTACGGCATCGAGCTGTCATCGCAACATATTATTGAATGTGTCGGCAAGGGGCTGTCGGTTTTTCACGGAGATATAGACGAAGGATTAAGGGATTTTGAAGACCAGTCTTTTGATTATGTTATAGTCAATCAGACTTTATCGGCCACCCATCGGCCGGAGCTGGTGCTTGATGAAGTGCTGCGGGTTGGACGAATCGGGATTGTCAGCTTTGCCAATTTCGCCTATTGGCGACTCCGTTTTCGGCTGCTTTTTTCCGGCAGAATGCCGGTAACGGAATCCATGCCTTACGAATGGTTCGACACTCCTAATATTCATCTTTTTTCCATTCGTGATTTCCGTATTTTCTGCCGCCGGCATGAAGCGCGGGTCATACGCAGCTGCTACTTTAACAATCTGGAGGGCGGCAAGGTTTCGGAGGGAGGCACTCTGGCCAACTGGTCAGCGGCATACGCCTTGTTTGCTTTACAGAAGGCATACTGAAAAAAACATTATAAGACTTACGCCTCCTCCACTTTGCGGCGCAGGGCGGCGGCCAGTTGTTCCCGGTTGTCGCCGTTGGCGGCACTAACCGGGATAATCTCATATTCCGGCAGTCGAGATTGCAGTTCTCGGAATTTTTCCTTGAATTCGGGCAGATCGCTTTTATTGGCGGCAATGACCGCCGGCCTTTCGGCCAGTTCATGCCGGTACATCTTCAGTTCATTGTGCAGAGTGTGAAAATCATCCCACGGTTCTCGGCCGTCGACTCCGGCGACATCAAGAACAAACAGCAGCGCCGAGCAACGCTCAATATGACGCAGAAAGTCATGTCCCAGGCCGACATTGTCATGCGCACCGTCGATGAGTCCCGGGATATCGGCAATGGTGATTTTTCTGTAATCAGAAAATTTAATGATTCCCACGTGCGGTTTCAGGGTTGTGAAAGGGTAAGGGGCGATTTTCGGGTGAGCTTCGGAGAGAGCGGCGAGAAGAGATGATTTGCCGGCGTTGGGGAAGCCGGTCAAACCGACATCCGCGACTGTTTTCAGTTCCAGAACAAGCTGTTTTTCTTCCCCCGGAGTCGGCGGCCTGGTTTCTCGGGGCGCCTGATTCGTGGAGCTTTTGAAGTGGGGATTGCCTAAACCGCCGCGCCCCGGCCTGACCGGGCGGAATTCTTCGCCGGGATGACTTAAATCAGCCAAGGTTTCGCCGCTTTCAGGATCAAAAAAAACCGTTCCGACAGGAACGTTGACGATGCGGTCTTTACCTTTGGCCCCATGCTTTTTGCCGCCCTGTCCAGCTCCCCCGTTGCCGCCTTCCAGGTGAGGGTGATAATATAGTGAGACCAGGTTTTGTTCGTTTTCGGTAGCGCGGAAAACAACCGATCCGCCCATGCCCCCGTCGCCCCCGTCGGGGCCGCCGCGCGGCACAAACTTCTCTCGCCGAAAGCTGAGACAACCTCTGCCGCCGTCGCCGGCTTTTACTTTGATTTTGACGCGGTCGACAAACATTCGCCTTCAGGTTCCTGTCAGGGAGGAAGCCGCAAAATAACACACAATGTTCAGGAAGCGGCGGTTACACTGACCCGGGTTTTGGCGCCCTTGGTGTATTTGACTACCCCGTCGGAAGTGGCGAACAGGGTAAAGTCGCGGCCGATGCCGACATTGTCTCCGGCGTGATACTTGGTGCCGCATTGGCGCACCAGAATGCTGCCGGCCGTGACTGTCTGACCGCCGAAAACTTTGACTCCTCGGAACTGCGGGTTGCTGTCGCGCCCGTTTCTACTGCTGGATTGACCTTTTTTATGTGCCATGACTGAAATTCTCCATGAACTGACTGGTTGTATGTCTATGTTTATAAATTAGTGAAAGCGTTAATATATCCATGCTCCCCCGCTTGTCAAAAAAAGATATGGAAATCCTTGATGCGTCAGTCAAAGGTGGTAAATTCTTGTCGGTTGACGTGAACGGGCAGCCAGTCGCTCGAATCTTCCGCCGTTTTAGTTATCCGACTGGTTGTTTTCAAGCGTTGAACTTATGACCGGGGGTTTGTAAAATCCTGTGAGAGGGAAGATCGTGATTTGGAATCTCGTTTCGCTCGATTATAATACATTTGTTGTCAACAAAAGGATGAAGCAATTGCCGAGGCCTGACTTGCAGCGCAGCGAGACACTGTCCGGAAAGGCCTCACGCCCATGTTGGGAGTATAGGCTGGTCTGTCTGATACGGGAGCCATTGAAATTTGGCTTAAACAAGGATATGTTATTGAGGATATGAGATCGCAAAGAGAAATCGCTTATTTAGGCCCGGTCGGCAGCTACAGCTACGTCGTCTCGGTGCATGTTTTCGGTGAGGCCGCCATGCTGGTTGCCAAGCCGAGTGTGGCGCAGGTTTTCGAGCACGTCAACGAAGACGATTCCCGGCTCGGAGTGGTGCCGCTAGAGAATTCATCCGGCGGTTTGATTGAGGAAACGGTTGACACCATGGGGGAAGAATCTTTCAATCTGCGGATACAGCAGGAGGTCGGTCTGCGTGTGCAGCTGGCTCTTTTAGGGCGAAGCGATGTTCAGCCGAAAGTGGTTTATTCTCATTTTGCCCCTTTGCGGCACTGTTATAAGTGGGTGGTGGAAAACCTGCCGGCAAATGTAAGGCTGGAAAAGACTCCCAGCACTACGGCGGCAGCGCGGAAAGCTTCTGAAAACTCAGACGCCGCGGCCCTGGCTCATCCTATGTGCGCTTCCCTTTATGGACTCGAAGTTCTGCGTTATCCCGTGGCATCCGAGGTTGACAACTTTACTCAGTTCGCGGTGATCGGTCATCGGAAGGAGCAATCAGTGGAGGGAGCTAAAAGCAGTTATCTGGTCGAACTTGTCGACCAGCCTGCCAGTCTGGCCTCCTTTTTATGGCCTTTTGGAAAGAATGATGTCAACCTTACTCGTATTCATTCGAGGCCGGTGAAAGGCAATATTAACCGTTATAAATTTTTTATCACCATAGACGGGGGCAGCCGGGAAAGTAAAGTGCAGTCCGCCTGGAAAGAAGCTGAGCAAATGTGCGTCAGTGTCCAGGATTTCGGTTCCTACCCAGTCAGCCAAATCGAAGATTCGGCGGATCAATATACAAACTAATGCAAGGAGAAAAATTGTGAAAATTCTGGTAATCAACGCCGGCAGTTCATCATTGAAATTTACCATGTATCGCACCCGCGAGGAAAGAATGCTTGCCATGGGGGTAGTGGAAAGAATCGGTTTAAAACAGCCACGTTTGATCTATGAGCGGGAGGACGGCAGGGAATTTGAGGAAGAAGCGGATGTGGTGAATCATGAGGACGCCTTGAAGCTGATCTGTGACAAACTGGCTGACCCGGAGGTCGGGGTCCTGGAGAGCCTGGAGGAGGTGCAGGCGATCGGTCACAGGGTGGTGCATGGGGCTGAGAAATTCAGCCAGTCGGTGAAGGTCAATGAAGATGTTAAGCGGGCCATCCGTATGTGTTCCAGCTTGGCTCCTCTGCACAATCCCGCCAATCTTGGCGGCATAGAAGCTTGTGAACAGGTCTTTCCGGGGATTCCCAATGTTGTGGTCTTTGATACTGCTTATCATCAGAGCATGCCGCCGCACTCTTACCTTTACGCCATGCCGCAGGAGTATTATCGGGAATACGGCATTCGCAAGTACGGGTTTCACGGTACCTCTCATCATTTTGTCGCCGACGCCACCGCCCGCATGCTCGGTAAAGATCCGAAAGACTGCCGGCTGATCACCTGTCATTTGGGCAACGGCTGCAGTATAGCGGCGATCAAAAACGGCCAGGTGCTGGACACTTCCATGGGCTTGACGCCGCTTTCCGGCCTGGTGATGGGAACCCGTTGCGGCGACATCGACCCAGGCGTTATTCTTTACATGCTTCGTAAAGGAATGACGGTGGATGAAATGGACTCGGTTCTGAATAAGAAAAGCGGATTGCTGGGAGTGGCGGAAATCGGCAGCAGCGATATGCGGGACTTGATGCAGGCGGTGGAGGACGGCAATAAAAATGCTGAAACAGCGGTCAATATGTTTGTACACCGGCTGGTTTTTTATATCGGCGGCTATTATGCCCTGCTGGGGAACCCCGACGCGGTGGTTTTCACCGGCGGTATCGGCGAGAAGAATATCCCCGCCCGCACTCGGGTGGCGGATAACTTGCAGGCTCTTGGATGTTATCTGGATCACGAAGCCAATCAGGTAAAGAGCGAGCCGAGAGTCATCAGCACACCGGAAAGCACTCTCAAAGCGCTGGTCATGCCCACGGATGAGGAATTGATGATCGCCCGGGAGACAGTGGCGGTGCTGGGACAGTAGGCCATCCGCCTGAATCAATTTTGGTTCCTTGTTACTTTCAATGGGTAGCTTGTTGCAATCACGTTCAGGTATGATGCATCCTCGTAACAGAAACCAAACTGCTACCCGCAAAATCTCAAAAAAAACAAAAATTAATAACCCTTTCGTTTTGAGGAAGAAGCGATTTTTTTTTGGGGGGGCAACAAAACAGGATTTAATACGGCAAATGAATTTTACTGATAAAATAATGCGGCAGTGCCGGGGGCGTGGAAAAACCATAGTGCTGCCGGAAGGGCAGGATCCGCGAGTGGTCAAGGCGGCTGAAAAGTCGGTTGAGCTGGGGGCGGCCAATGTGATCGTTCTGATGACCGAAGAAGAACGGCGCCAGGCGGAACAGAGCCGTGTGGAAGAAACGGAAGGTCTGCGCTTTCATGATTTTCTCGAGAGTGAATACAAGCAGGAGCTTGCGGAGGAGTTTTATCGATTGCGGCAAAAACGGGGAATAACCCGTGAGCAGGCAGCTGAAACGCTTCAGGATCGTCTTTATTTCGCTAATATGCTGGTGCGGCAGGGGTACGCTGACGGGTTAGTCGGCGGCAGTGTAGCTTCGACTCCGGACATGCTGCGGGCGGCTTTTCATTGCGTCGGCACAGCTCCGGGTATAAAAACCGGCAGCAGCAGTTTTGTCATGGACTTGGCTCAGCCCGCGGCAGGCGGCGAGGATACTCTGATTTACGCCGATTGCGGCGTCAACCCCAATCCCGGTCCGGAAGAATTGGTGGATATCGCGTTGGCCAGCGCCAAAACTCATAAAGCTCTTCTTGCCGGAACTCAGAGAGTGGCCTTTCTGTCTTTTTCAACCAAGGGAAGTGCTGAACACGAACTGGTGGAGAAGGTCCGGCGGGCGACGGAATTGACAAGGGAGCGAGTAAGCCGGGAAGGACTGGATGTGCTGGTTGACGGAGAATTGCAGGCGGATGCCGCCTTGGTTCCGGAAGTGGCGAATTCAAAATGTCCCGACAGTCCCTTACAGGGGCGGGCAAATATTTTGATATTTCCTGATTTGCAGGCTGGGAATATATGTTATAAAATTACCGAGAGGCTGGCGGGAGCTATGGCCTACGGGCCTATTCTGCAGGGAATGGGCAAAGCGGTCAACGATCTGTCGCGAGGCTGCAGTGTGGAAGACATCGTCGGTGTCATCGCCATAACCGCTCTTCAGGCGGAGTAAGTACTTATTATCAATCAATGACTCATGTTTTTGCCTTGTTCATCAAAAATATGCCCGATTTTGCCCTTTTTGCGGGGTGTGAAAATGGCGACTTTGTCATTTTTGTCGGTTAAGCGGGTCGGTTAAGTGTATCCGAGCAAGAGTGGTGGTTAAGCGGATCGGGTAAGAGTGGCAGGGAAAAGCCCAAGTCCGCGGAAAAGATGTACCGCCCCCGCAGGGGGGCGACATGCATTTAGCCACGGGCGCAAGCCCGTGGAAAAGGAGCAAGCAAAATCAAAAACCCCCCGCAGGGGGCGACACAACTTCATCTGATATGCTTGGTCGACCAACTTCCTTCGATATCTTTTATTATTAAACAGGGCGTTCTATTTGCGCTTGCAAGCCCGTTCCCCGGAACGGTCCGCTCGATACCTTGGGGGCGAGAGTCTCTGATTGTATCGGCAGTTTAACGTGCTCAACAACACGAAGTTTCATATAAGAGTTTTGTGAAACCCTGGACAAGTTATTTAATTTTGTTCGCATGAATTAGGCTAGACCCTATGTGAAAAAGGTTCGGAACGCACAGCAACTTTCGAGCTTGTGAGCTCCACAAAACCCCTTTTCGCATACCCTCTAGACTAGCCTGAGGCTATGCGAAAAGGTGTTTATGGTCTATACACGCACGAAAAATAAAACCTAGTCTCGCACTTTGTCTCGTCCGCCTCAGGCGGATCTGGTTTTCTTTAGATTCCTCATTTTTTGGACTAAGTGCGAGACAAGGTGCGAGACAAGGTGAGCACAAAATTAAGCCTCACCCCCTTTTCGCGGAGGGTCTAGCTTGAATGATTCGACCTAGGGAGCTGTGGATATCAACAAATGAAGGATGTTTCAGAGGATGCCAGATTTTAACCGTGTGTTATTAATCGGCAACCTGACTCGCCAGCCGGACTGTCGTTACACTGATGCCGGCAGGGCGGTAGGCGGTTTCGGTTTGGCTCTGCATCGCTTCTATCATACTCCTGACGGGGAAGAACACGAGGAAAACTGCTTTGTCGAGGTGGAAATCGTCGGTGAATTGGCTGAAAAAGTGCGCGAGGAAATAGACAAAGGCGATCTGGTGTACGTGGAAGGAAGGCTGCGGCTGGCGCGATGGCGCCAAAAACGAACCGGCAAAGAACGCCGGCGTTTGAAAGTGACCGCTTATGAGATTCAGGCATTGTGAGGGGGGGGCACTCAGGCTTATGTGAGACTTCGTCTTTTTATAGCCACAAAAAATTTATCTGACCACTTGTCCTATGTAGTTATGAATACGTGCTCGGGAATAAATCCGAAAGTGGTCATGACACAAAAATTCACAAAAAATGG
>PUNB01000147.1 GCA_003552565.1 Lentisphaerota bacterium | reverse complement strand
GAGACTAAGTGTATAAGACTAAGTGTATAAGACTAAGTGTATAAGACTAAGTGTATAAGACTAAGTGTATAAGACTAAGTGTATAAGACTAAGTGTTTAAGACTGAGTGTGTCGACTAAGAGTATTAAGCTTATAACACCGGCGCTCACTCATTCCCGCAGCAGCTCCGGCAAACGGGGAAACTGGGTTTTAAAACCGAGAATTGAAAGATAATACCGGCATTGCGAATAATTCTTCATCAGCAATCTGAGATTGGCCAAAGGATCATATTCACTTTCTGGTGATATTTCATAACCCACACAATCACTGAGCAAGTGAATTTTCTTCGACATCCAGGCTTCCACAACCACCGGCACCCCGAGTTCGAGCAGCTTGTCAACAGCAGGATGGCTGTTAATAATCGGTTGAGTGGTGATATACTGAGCGCCTGCCGCCAGTTTGCGCTGCAGCTTTTCCCACTCGTGCTCTTGCGGTTCATAAGGATTATAGGCCACTCCCACCCGGAAAACCCCCGGGAACCGCCGATGAATGTACTCCACCAGCTCCACACTGGTGACTGTATCCGCCGACACCCCAAGATCGGCCGCCTGCAGCTTCGGCAGCCGCTGTGAACCATCACCGCTGACCGCCAGCAGATCATCAATCCCCAGCTCAGCGGCGGAATTCAGAATCCAATCAAGGTCGGAATGAGTATGAAAGGTATTCACATGCACGGAAACCCGTCCAGGCGCGACCGGCAGTTCCAGCTCACTGATCAGTTCCGTCCCCTGAAAAGCCAGCTTGCCGAGAGGATTGTCGGGAATGCAAATGCCGTAACCGCCGTCCAGAGCCCGTCGATATTTATCCGCGAAAAGATCCAATGCCGCCTCCAAGTCATCCACATCCTGCTTCGGAGACAACAACTCTATGTTAAATGTATCAGGAGCAAGCATTAGAACAATCCCGTCACTTTACCTGTTTGCACATTCACATCAATTCTTCGGAAAGCCGGGTTCGAGCCGGTGCCCGGCATCAGTTTGATCTCCCCGGCTACCGGCACCACTAATTCGGCGCCGTGGTAAACCATCAAATCCCGAATCGACAGCCGCCATCCCTGAGGACGGCCTTTCAGTCCAGGGTCATCTGAAAGACTCAAATGCGTTTTAGCCATGCACACCCCCATGCCGCGGACATCAGGGTCTTCTTTCAATTCCGCCAGTCTATCGGCGGCTGAATCGCTGTAATCAACTCCATCGGCACCGTAAACCCGCCGGGCAATTCTGTCGATCTTCGCTTCCAGCGGCAGTTCCGCTTCATACAGAAATTTCAACCGATGCTGCCGCTCGGTCGCTTCCATCACCGCCTCAGCCAATTCGACCGCACCTTCGCCGCCTTTGAGCCAGTGCTCCGACAAAGCCGCGAAAGCTCCATGCTCTTCAGCTATACGACGGACCAAAGCGATTTCCGCCGGAGTGTCCGAGGGAAAGCTGTTGATGCAAACCACCGGTTCAACCCCGCTGTCACGAATAATCTGCAAATGGGCTTTCAGATTCTCACACCCCTGCTCTACCAAGGCAAGGTTCTCACGCTGATACTCTTCCGGCAAGTCCGCTCCCGGTTTCACCGGCGGCCCGCCCCCGTGCATTTTCAAAGCCCTTATGGTGGCCACCACCACCACCGCGTCCGGCTGGAGACCGGAAGACCGACATTTCAAGTTGGCGAATTTTTCATAACCGATATCAGCGCCAAAGCCGCTTTCCGTGACATGATAATCACTCATCCTGACTCCCAGCTGATCACTGATGATGGAACTCTGGCCGATGGCGATGTTGGCGAAAGGTCCGGCGTGAATCAGCACCGGCTGTCCTTCCAGTGTCTGCATCAGAGTCGGATGCAGCGCTTCCACCAGCCAGGCCGTCATGGCGCCGTCCACCTCCAGATCGGCAGTGGTGATCCTTTCACCGGAGCGGTCGCAAGCCACCGTTATCTGACCGATACGGCGGCGCAGATCCGCCAGATCCCGAGCCATGGCCAGTATCGCCATGATCTCGCTGGAAACGGTTATTTGGAAACCGGAGTCCATTTCCAGTCCATCCATCCTGCCCCCGCGGCCGATAACAATATTCCGTAAACTCTGAGCGCAAAAATCAATCGTCCATTGCAGCCGTACCTGGAGCGGATCTATATTCAACCGCTGAAGTCCCCGCCGAGCCAGAGTCTGATCATCATAATTAGCCTCATGCTGCATACGTCTGGTCAAGGCCACCATAGCCAGGTTGTGGGCGTTGTTGATTCGGTCAATATCACCGGTGAGTCCGAGACAGAAAGGTGTCAGCGGCACACACTGCGAAAGACCGCCGCCGGCGGCCGATCCCTTGACGTTGAAGGTGGGGCCGCCGCTGGGCTGTCGCAAGGCGCCGCTGACCTTGTACCCCAAATGTCCAAGCCCCTGCATCAAACCGATGGCGGTGGTGGTTTTGCCCTCGCCCAGCGGAGTCGGGGTGATCGCCGTGACATCGATATATTTCCCCGCCGGCCGCTCCCGCAGCCGGTTACCAGCCCGCTTGTAGTCAATCTTCGCCAGATGCCGGCCGTAAGGGATAATTTCTTCGTCAGACAATCCCAGTTCCGATGCCAATTGAGAAAGCGGTTTCATCTCTCGCTCCGCCGCTTCGGCAATTTGCCAATCCTGATATTCACGAGGATCAAGCTTGTGTTTCATAAATAAACCTTTTACATGTTTTTACTGATTCACAGGTGAACCCGACCGAAATCGTTGATTTTTTGTAAATTTACTAACAATCCGGCAAAGAACAAACCGTAAAAACGTTAAAATTACAATATTTACCAAAATTTGATTATATCTTGCTAGATATTGCTAATTATTAAAAAATAATTGATCTGTTGTTGGTTCTCTTCGTTATCGAGAGTTAAAGATGTTATGCCCCCGCCGAGCTTGTTCCCGGCGGAGCGAAAGATTGCAACAGGGAATAAACCAAGCAATCCCGCCGCCGGGCTTTGCCTGGCAAGCAGGAGGGCTCTTTGGCAATCCGGAGCTGGAAAGCTCCGGCCACCATCTTAATCACCGGCGCGATGCACCTGATATCCGAGGCAGAGACAGTCACCGCATAAATTCTGCTCACCAACCCTTTCCGGAGGGGGTCAAACTGTAGGCTCTGCGAAAAGAGTTCGGAAACGAGATTAAGGCGAAAGATTAAGGGGCGCATCCGTTTTTCCCTAATCTTCCGTCATAATCATTCGCCTTAATCTAATTGGCCGTGGAACGCACAGCAGCTTTCGAGCTTGTGAGTTCCACAAAACCCCTTTTCGCATACCCTCAGCTGGTGGACGCTGCGATTTCCGAGTATATATTGTTTTCGACAAGAACATGAAAAATCGTTATCATGTTGACTATTAATATATAATGACGCATGGCCGAATTCACATGAATTGATCTGGCTAAGGCTTGAACACCAATTTACCGATACGGAATGACTTGATTACTTTTTCGCGAAAAAACTCCTTACGCCAAAAGATTCTCTCCGGTGCGGGCTGGAATTTTTTCCACTTGATCGCCGCACAGGGAATAAAATTTCTGGTTAAGCTGATCCTCGCCCGCCTGCTGCTTCCGGAACATTTCGGGATAGTCGGCATGGCCGTGATTATCACTTCGCTGCTTGAGATATTCGGCGACTTTGGATTCACCGCCGCTCTCGTCCAGTTCAGTCATAAAGACTTGCGTAAAATCCACCTGGACACGGCTTTCTGGCTCTCCCTGCTCATTAACGGCGCGATCTATTCTCTGCTGTTCTTTTTTATCACCCCCCTGGGAGCATGGTTTTTCCAGGAACCTCTTCTGAATTCTGTAATTCCGGTATTAGGCATAAGCATCTGCCTGAGTCCATTAAGCCTGATTCATCGAGTGCTGTTGACTCGTGAACTTCGTTTCAAGCCTTTGAGTTTAACCGAAAGCACGGCTTCGCTGGCTTCCGGTATCATCGCCGTTTTACTGGCCTTGAGCGATGCCGGAATCTGGAGCCTGGTCCTACACACTCTACTATCCACGGCGCTGGCAGTGCCGGTGTTTTGGTTTCTTGTTGAATGGCGGCCCAGGTTCATGTTCTCGAGAGAAGCTTCAAAAGAAATTCTTAACTTCGGTGTCTTTTTCGCAGCTCAAAGAGGTCTGATTTTCGGAACGAAATATCTGGACTTCATAATTATCGGCAAACTGGTCGGTGCCGAAGCTCTGGGAGCATACACTCTGGCCTTTCTCCTTACTCGAAAAATAAGGCGGCATATCATATCTGTTTTGGAGAAAGTCATGTTTCCGGTTTACGGCAGAATCAAGCATGAACCGGCACGTATAAAAAAATACTACCTTTTGACAGTTAAATATTACACTCTATTTATTTTTCCTTACTTGGCGATATTGTTTTTCCACGCTCCGGTGCTGGTGGAGTCGCTCTTCGGGGAAATCTGGCTTGATGCAGGGTTAACCGTACGCTTGCTGTGCCTGGCAGTGGCGATTGAGGTAACCGGAGGACATCCCAATTCAATATTGAAAGGAATGGGAATGGCGAAGCTGGGATTTAAAATTTATTTCCTGCTTACAGTTTTCATAGCGTTACCCGGGATGACTGCCGGCGCTTATTATTTCGGTCTCGAGGGCGTGGCCGCCGTCGTCGTCGTTTATCAGTTCTGCGCCCGTATAATTTTCCATTATTATCTAAAGAAAATAATCAATGTCAACCTGATGAACATTTTTTATGCCGTTTTGCCCGGATTAAGCTGTATCATTATCTTTTCAGCCTTACACTCGGCTTCCATGTTATTCATCAGAGATGAATCTATTGAATTCACAATCATCGCCGTCTTCGCCGGATTAATTATCTATCTTCTGCTTATGTTTTCGTTTTTTAAACATAAATTTCCGGAAATAAGTCAACTGTTCGGCAAAAGGGGATGATGCAAAATGATTAAGAAATCTTGTAAGTTTTTCCGCTTTATCCATGCCGATTTGAAAAAAATCATTCGCTACGGCAAGCTTGCTCCTCTATACGCGGAAAGAATATGGATAAATCCCAAAGATGTCGTAGGATGTCTGTATTTGGGCAGCAATTTTTCAGCTTGCCTGATTGACGATCTTATAGTCGGCAACACAGACAAAATAGTCCAGCCGGTTACCAGAGACGAAAGAATACGGTCCTGTCTGCTTCACTGGCAGGAAGGATGGAGCTGGAAAAGCACCGAGGACTATAAATCGAAACTGAAAATACTGAATGATACAGGCAGGGTATGGGATGAAGAATGTCAATGCGTCGAAGATCTGAACCGCAAATTCGCTCAGCTGGATAGAATCTTTCAGCAGGTGAAGCGCGAAGGCAGGCTTAAAACAAGGAAAGAGATAAAGACTTTCAGTTTTCGAGAAAGAGGCACATTCAGAATAAACATCGGCCCTGACGGAGAATTGCTCCTCGGCGGCGGAGGATACCATCGATTTGCCATTGCCTATATTCTTAACATTGAACTGGTGCCCGCTCAGATCGGGGCGGTTGACAAAGCCGCTTTGCGGTTCCTGCCACAATTAAGAAAAGCGTGGCGTTAAAACTCTCCCTCCCATGCTTTAACCACCGCCTCCACCCTGAAATGCTCCGCTCTTTCCAAGCCGCGCCGGCTGTAGTAAACGCGTCTTTCCGCATTCGTCAACATATCGATCATTGCCTGGGAAAGCAAGCTTTCTTCTCTGCTGAGCGGTTCTTGGGCTGAACGCTTAATTCCGTCACAGGCCGGTGTGAGAACCCCGTAATCAGCCGCCTCGATCTTTTGGACCCGCCTGTTAAAGTCGACATCGGGCGCCAGTATCTCACCGGGGCCGGCCGGGCAGTCACAGGAAATCACCGGCACGCCGCACGCCATGGCCTCGGTGATGACATTGCCGAACCCCTCGTACAATGAGGACAAAACAAAAATATGTGACCGAGCGAAATAGCCAAAAGGATTTTCCTGAAACCCCAGAAAATGCGTTTTTCCGCCGATGCCGAGTTCCGCGGCCAGTGCCCGCAAATAGTCTTGCAGTTCACCCCGTCCCAATAATACCAATTGCGCGTCCTCCAACTTCCGGGACACCCTTTGAAAAGCACGCAGCAAATGCCATTGTGATTTTTGATGTATGCATCGACCAGCCGTAATGACCACCGGCTTGGTAAACAATGCGCGGTGTTCCTCCTTTATCTCCCGCGCGGCCATAATTTTCACCCGTTCAATATCACAAGGATTGTAAATAACTTTGACCTTTTCCCTTGCCACTTTGAAATTTTTCATCAAATCATCCCCTACTCCTCTTGACAGCGCGATGACTTTATCCGCATGACGATAGAAACAGCGATTTTTCAAGCGGCCGGCCAAACGCAGGAGTAAAGGGCGATCCGCGGAATACAGTTCGCTGGACTGATAATTACGTACTGATATTATCCGTTTGTCGCCGGCACGGGTCATAATATTGGCCAGGTTGGCGGCACCCATGAAACTGACAGTGGCATCGATCCTGTACGCCTTTTTTATTCTTTGCAGTTTACGTATGCGAACTAAAGTTTTAAAAAAACGCATAAAAACCCCGCGACCGTTCGGTGACTTCAGGTCAATTATTTCTCCGCCGCTGGGGTAATCAATTCTGCTCGCATCAAAGAGAATTATAAATATATTAAATTTCCGCCGGTCAAGATGCTGAGTCAACAGCGAAGCCACCCGCTCAGCTCCCCCGCCGGCCAGGTTCGGCAGAACGAAGGCGAGATTTTTCTTTTTTATATGGTTGTTTATTGACAAAGCTTAATGGTCCTGTTTGCGTAAGTAAGATGTTCGCTTAAAATAGTCTTCTCCACATACATTTGCAAACCGCAACAAAATGCGACCGGAACATTCTTAATTGACAGAAAAACGTTCTCAAAAACTTAATCTGGAATTCCTGCAGGGCTCCATCGCTCACTTGGCCCGCGGCCGCTTTCGCGCCGCTTCCGGCCGCCTGCCCTCCCCCGGCCATCAGGTGAATGAGGATTTTATCGGCATAAATATCGCTCCCGGCGAAAATGAAACCGGGGATGGAGCCCTGCTCACTTTCCTGGAGGAACTGCGGGTAAAACAGGTGCGCGTGGACTGTGGATACCATGAATCACTGAGCGCCTGCGAAAAACTGCTGGAGCGCCTATCCGAAACCTCCTGCTCCATACTTTTACACTTGGTACAGCCTCGCGAGGAGGCGCGCCTGATGCCGGAAGCGAAAATCGAAGAAAACTGGCGCACCTTCATCGCCCGAATCATGCATGATCACGGAGAAAAGCTGTGCATGGTGGAGGCGGGCTCAACCGTGAATCGTCGCAAATGGGCCGGTTACAGCCTGCAAGGCTGGCTGGCAGCCTGGTCCATCGCTTTCCAGGAGACAAAACAGCTCAACCTCCCACTTCTCGGGCCTAATATCACCGATTTTGAACCTTATTTCAATGAAGCGCTTTTGCGGATCATGCAAAAACGAGGGGTGCTCCCGGATATCCATACCGACAACCTCTTTGTCGAGCGCGCCGGCGAACCGGAGGCCTGGGATCACAAAATACTGAGCCGCACCCTGAAAGGTGTCCTGAAGGCCAATCTCCTGCACAAAGCCGCTGTTCTGCAGGCCGTGGGCATTCATTACGGCGTACAAAAAACCATCTCAACCAACGCTTTCTGGACTTTGCCGCGTATCGGCAGAATTCACGCCGCGGTTGAGCAGAAGCAGGCCGATTATGTTGCTCGTTACCTGACTTTGGCGGCGGCAAGCGGCAAGCTTGAACAAGTTTACTGGGGGCCTCTGATCAACCATCGAGAAGGCCTGGTCGATGACGGAATAACAGACTATCCAGAACTCGAACTGGTCACCTTTTACGGCCCCGTTCAAGGCACACCGGATAATTACCGGAAAAGGCCGGCCTTTTTTGCCCTGCGGCAATTTCAACAAACTATCCCCGGCAGCCGTTACCTCGGAGCCGTATACAGCGGCGACGGATTGGAAGTGCATCAATTTCAAAGGCAAAATGAGCGGGTGGATCTCGCCTGGTGTCGCGACGGCCACTGTGCCTCGCTGCGGGTGCTTTTTTCGACCGATGATTTACAGCAGGCGCACATAATCGACTGGTGCGGTGAACCTATGGAAGAAATCCCCGACCTGATTACGGAATCTCCAATCTACCTTCATTGGGGAAAGAAGGATATCGCCCGCCCATATTCGACCGCCACCGTTTTTTCCAACCTGAAAATCGATCATCACCGCCCAAACGGCCAATATTATCTTTTCAGCGATCAACATTGGCTCGGCATGGTTTTCGCCGAAGACCGGCGCCAGGCGGAAACACTTTTCATTTGTCTGCACCCGGAGCGAATAAACGATATTCCCGTCCAGGAAACCCTCAGGCACGCCCGCAATCGCATCTGGAAAATAGCCGATCCGCGCAACCACGAAGCTTCACTCGCGGTAAAACAGCCAATGCGCCTGCGTCTCAATAAACTCGTCCTTGATCGTTACAAACCTTCCAAGGCTCGGCGCAGCTGGAACGGAGCCTGTGAACTGACTCGCCGGGGGATCGACACACCCCTGCCGGTCGCCTGGTTCGAAAGGCGCCGTACCAGTGAACAGAGAAAAAACCGACAACGGGAAAACTGGTATATCTGCGAGAATGCCGAAGGCAGGTTTACTGCTCGCGCTTTCTTTTCTGCCTTCGCGGAAGGAGAGGAAGAATTTCAGCGGATTCCACAAGAAAAATTTTATCGGGCACTCAGCGGTTTTCTTTTTAACCTGCACCAGCGGGGGGTGTATTTCCGTGATTTATCCGGCGGCAATATTCTTGTAGATATCTCTAATCGAGAAGAAGACCCGCGCTTTTCTCTCATTGACACAGCCAGAGCCCGCTTCCGGCCTTATCCCGTGCCTCTGCGTCAGCGGCTGTCGGACCTGCAGCGTGCCTGCCACAAACTGCACTGGCCGGGACGCGAACGCTTTATGCGGCTCTACCTGGCAAACATGCAAAAGAAATTTTCCTGGCGCTGCCGGATGCCGTTTTATCTTTACGATCTGAAAGCGGCTTTAAAGAGATTTTGCCGCCGGAAAAAATAATCAGCCCGGTGTACAAGCGTATGCCTTATGTGAGACTTCGTATTTTAATAGCCACAAAAAACACAAAAAGTCACAAAAAAAATGGAGCGGCCAATCGTTGCCCGTATATAAAGACCCCCGCCTGCTTGTCAGGCGGGTGAATATGTTCAATGGCTATCTATTTTTTCTGCCGTCCGCGCGTAATATTTGAAGACTGCGCACTTCCTCACTCTTTCGATAAATTATTGAACTTTTCCATTATCTTTTCGGCTTCCTCGGCGCTTTTACATCCACTGAAAACAGCCAGCTGCCTGGAGTTCAGACGGCGCCACAGTTTCTCTGTCTTCTCTGTCGCGTCCTCGCCGACAATGATAAGCCCTCTGCCAAGCGAGCAAGCGAGTCTATCCTGTCATACAGCCATGTCCAGTCCTGGTCCATGGAGGCGAGGCCAGGCTGCCATTGAATCATGGTGACCTTGTCAAGCTCACATATTGCTTCCAGATGCTGAATGACATCCGGTCCGTCCAGATGGTAGTCGGAATCGCCGAGCTGCCGCAATTTTTCTCATTGCTGAGCGGAGCCATAGAGATAGATTTCTTGAAAGGTGTTTTAGGAGGATTGATTTTCTGGGTGTTCTCAGCATCCGTCACGGCAGGGGCCTGGCTTTAATAATTCGAAAAACTCGGTGTTTCACACAAGCCCCGCTCCCCGCGGCTGCCGTCTCTGCCAGGCCAGCCATTTCTGAAGACCTTTTTCACTCGCGGAGTTAAGCGCGTACGGCTGTAGGAGTCGGCGATCCGCTTGATCGCTTCTGCCTGGGTTGGATACGGATGAATCACCCCGGCGAGTTTTTTCAGACCCGCTCCGGCGGCCATGGCGGTGGAAATTTCACTGATCATATCACCGGCGCGGGCCGCGACAATGGTCGCTCCGAGAATCTTGTCCGTTCCTTTTTGCACCATTGCCGATGAATACATCGACTCCGAGGTCGCGAAAGCGAGACGCCGAATCATGGGCGCTGATCTCACTGCGAATCCGTCTTAAGCGTTCCATGACCGCGGCAAAGTCCGTTTCGCCGAAACCGGGTTTGACCCCGCAGTTTTCCGCCCGCCGGTTTTCAGCGGCGGTTCGGGCGGCGGCAATCAGCGCCTTGCTGGGGACACAGCCGAAGTTAAGACAATCTCCGCCGAGGAACTGACGTTCAATCAGCGCTGCCTTGCCGCCGAGCCCCGCCACTCCGGCGGCGGTGACCAAACCGGCGGTGCCCGCGCCGATCACCACCATATTATAGCGCTCCGCCGGAGTCGGATTCCGCCATTCTTCCGGATGAACATTGGCCAGCAGAGAACGGTTGTACTTATCGG
>PUNB01000008.1 GCA_003552565.1 Lentisphaerota bacterium | reverse complement strand
TATACCAAAGCGGTGAGAACTCACCGCACTCCGAAAGAGCCTTCGGCTCGGTGTCCTGAACTGATGCGAAGCATCTTTGGAGTGCGGCGGCCCGGCGCCGCTTTAAGATAGTCGCGGTGTTGCACATAACCCCGACCGCCGGCGCGATTCGCCTGATACTCCGGAATAGAAACAGCGTTGAACGAGATCGGCGACCTGCCTCCGCCAAAGGCTACGGCATGACATGCGAGAAAGGTGAACGATTATGAGACTCGTGATCCGTTCTCGTCGCCGTTATCGTCAACCGCCAATAACGACGAAGGGTGTAACGAAGAGTGCGACGAAGTGTTCAGAAGAGAGGCGTGGAGACCATGACACTTAAACGCTTAATCGAACACTTAAGCCCAACCTTAGTTGATTACGCTTAAACCACCTGCTTAATCAGTATTGGATATGAAAGACGACCACAAAGGGCCCACAAATTATACTGACGAAGCATAAAATAATCCTGAACCCATTTCGACTTTGGTTTGGGATCCGCCTGAGGCGGATTCGGGACAAAGTTGAACTCAAGAACATGCAATATACCTTTTCGCATACCCTCTAGCGAAGCGAGTGGTAAATCTAATATGTTCCGATTTATTGTTTCCAATGCGCCGGGCCGACATTCATGCTTCGGATCCCTCTCAGCCGTTGCGTCTGCGCAGTCCACCAATCATCTCCCGCGGTTCTCGGCAGCCCAATGCTGAACACACCAACAGATAAATCACCCCTCCCGCCGCCAGAGCCGCCGCGATTCGCGTCATCAGCGACAGCCAGCCTTCCCCGAAAATCTCTTCCAGCCAGGCAGCAACACCGGCCGCCGCCAGAAAGGCCAGTGCCGCCGCCGGCAGTATTTTTATCAGTCCCTTCAGTATTCTCAATAAAATTCCGCCGCCCAGTTCACGCGCGGTTAAAATCAACAAAATCAGCACATTCAGGCTCGAACTTATAGTCGTCGCCAACGCCAGCCCGCCCTGAGCCAGAAAGCGCATCAGGAGCAGATTCAACAATATGTTCAGAACCATGCAGAAGACCGCCGCCTTCACCGGAGTCATGGTATCCTGCCGAGCATAGAAGGGGGTCACGGCTATCTTGGCACAGGCGAAAGCCGGTATGCCGGGAAGATAAAAAAGCAAGGCCCAAGCCGTCGCCCTCGTGCTTTCCGCCACAAAGCCTCCCCGTTCAAACAAAAGCTGAATCACCTCCAGCCGCAAAGCGCCCATCAGCGCCGCCGCCGGCAGAGTCAGAAAAAGCACCTGCCGAAAAGCCGCCTCCAGGCTTCCCTCCATCAGCTCCCTCTCCCGCCGGGCCCAGGATCGGGACATCATCGGCAGCGCCACCATCCCCATGGCCACTCCGAACAATCCCACCGGCAGATAAATCAGACGCTGACTGAAGTATAGAGAGGTCGTTTCGACCTCCCCCAGCCAGCCGGCCAGCAGGCGGTCCGCCACCACATTCACCTGCATCACTCCTGCTCCCAGCAGGCCGGGCAGCATCAGACCCGAAACTCGTCGCACCATGGGATCGCTCCAGCCGAAAGAAAAACGAAAAGCACCGAAACTATTCCGAGCGGCGCGAATATGGAAAACCACCTGCAGTATCCCCGCCGCCAGCACGCCCGCGACTAAAAACCATACCCTGGAAGCGTCCCCGTCCTCCCGCGCCGACAACCCGGCGATCAATGCCGCCGTTATAAGCGCAAAATTCATTATTGTCTGACTGTAAGCGGCGATGCCGAAGCGGCCGACCGAATTAAGCACAGCCGCCAGAGCGGCGCTTACACACACCAGCACCGCGTAAGGCAGCAGCCAGGGGGTTAAATCCAAAGTCAAGCGCCCCAGCTCTCCGGTAAGCCAGGGACGCAGCATCAGCACACCGATAATTCCCACGACCACCAAAGCCGAAACCGCCACGATCAACACGGAAATCACACGACACGCCCCCTTCCAGGCCCGCTCACACCCCTCTCGCTCCAGACTGTTGCTGAAAACCGGTACCATGGCGTTGGAGAAAGCGCCCTCCCCGAATAAATGGCGCAGAAGATTGGGAAAAGTATTGGCAATCACAAAAGCCGCCAGTCCCTTGCCCGTACCGAAAACATAAGCGAAAACCACATCCCGCAGCAGCCCCAGAACCCGGCTGACCAGAATTCCGCTGCTGACCAGCAGCATCCGCAAAGTTAAACTGCTTTTATGTTCAGTCATCTATACCCTCCCCGCTGGACGCCTTCTCCTCTTCTATAAAGTCCCGCAGTCTCCCCAGCGCCTGTTCGCGATCCTCCAGTTCGCCGTTTAACTGTAAATCCTCTATCCACTTCAGCAATTCCCCGATCTTCGGCCCCGGCTTCTGCCCCATCGCCAGCAGGTCATGGCCGTTGACCAGCGGCGGCGGCAGCTGCGGCTGATCGGCCAGCTCAGCCAGCTTGTCAAGCAGATAACAGTAGCCGTCCAGCTTGGCGTGACTGGCCGCGCAGTCCAGGCGGTGAAGCTCCAGCTCCAGAGGAAAAGTCGGTCGCGCCAGCAGCCGCCTGAGTGTGGACTTGCGCATCTGGGTTACATGCATGAAGTTCATGTGGTTTTCCACCGCCGCCATCGTGTCCTCCACCCATCGGCTTGATGCCTTCAAGCGTTTCAAAATTTCACCCGTCGCTTCCGCCCCTCGGGGAGCGTGATTAGGAAAGCGATCACGACCGTCCGTGTATTCATGCGTCAGCGGTTTGCCGATATCATGCAGCAGCACACTCCAGGCCAGCACCGGATCCGGCATGGCCATCTTCTCCAGCATCAGTAAAGTATGCTTCCAGACATCCCCTTCCGGATGGAATTGGGGCGGCTGCTCGACCCCCCTCAAACCCGCCACTTCAGGCAGAACCGCCTCCAGCAGGCCATATTCCTCCAGCATCCGTAGAGCATACGCCGGTCTGCACCCCGTAAGCATACGCGTCAGCTCCTGCATAACGCGCTCGCTGCTTATCCGTTTGATGGCCGCGGCCTGGCGGCGCAGTGCCGCCTCTGTCTCCGTCTCCAGAGAAAATCCCAGAGCGGCGGCGAAACGAACCGCTCGCAGCATCCGCAGATGATCCTCCCGGAACCTTCCCTCCGCTTCTCCAACCGCCCGCACAACCCCGCCGCGCAAATCAGCCATGCCGCCGGTGTAGTCCAGCACCACAACCCGCCGCGGATCATAAAAAAAGGCGTTTATAGTGAAATCCCGGCGCCGCGCATCCGTGGCGCTGTCGGAAAAACCCACCTCCTTCGGATGCCGCCCGTCAGCGTACTCGCTATCCTTCCGAAAAGTGGCCACCTCCACGTCCACTCCTTCCGGCGTATGGACGATAATCACCCCGAATGACTCGCCGACACTGTATGTATTCGGAAAAAGCTCCCGCACCGCCTGCGGCGGGGCGTCGGTCGCCACATCCACATCATGAGCCGGATACCCCAGCAGCCGGTCCCGCACCGCCCCGCCCACGCGATAAGCCGTAAACCCGGCCCGACACAGACCTTCAATCAGCCCGTCAGCCGCTTTCTCCTCCACCGTCATCGGCGTCAATGTAATCTTATACTCGGTCAATTTTCACTCCGAAAGCTGACACATTTTCTTTAACCCCTCGAAAAGCAGAATTCATGCGGAAAGGGTTAGAGTCTTGATTTTTTGCTAACCTTGTCTCGAACCTTGTATGAGACTTCTTGGTTTCAGTGTTCAGGTGTTCTCTGAAACCCGAAACCTGACACCAGAAATCATTCATCAAGTCTCTCCCGCGGGGAATCAGGTGCATCGCGCCGGTGGCGGAGCTTATGTGAGACTTGACATTTTTATGGATTAAGGCGAAAGATTAGGAAAAGACAGGTGCGCCCCTTAATCTTTTGCCCTGATCTTTCGCCTTAATCGGCCATGTAACACCCTCTAAGTATCTCCCTCGGGGTGTCCGGCGCATCGCGCCGGGGGCCGGGCTTGTATGAAACACAATTCTGAATGTTGAATATTGAATGATGAATTTTGAAGTGGAACTGTCTGGTCTGTCCGAAACTCAACATTCAAAATTCATTATTAGTGTTCCCTGTTTCTTCTACGGGGTATCAGGCGCCGCGCGCCGGCGGTCGGGCTTATGTGAGACTTCGCGTTGTTAACCTTGTCCCGAACTTTGTCCCGAACCTGATTCCAAAGTCAAAAAAACTGGACAAGTGCGAGACAAGGTGCGAGACAAGGTTTTTTATACCGCAACAAGTATCTCCCTCGGGGTATCCGGCGCTCCGTGCCGGCGGTCGGGCTTATGTGAAACACGGTTCGTCGTTATTCGTTTTATATCAGTGTTAATCAGTGTCCATCCGTGGTTTTATCCAGGAACGGAATATGGTTCAGGAGCCGCGTCAAACGGTTCCGAAACAAGGTTTTCAACAGCAAAAATTCGGCCGCTACCCACTTTCGCACGGGATTATACTATACCTCCACAGTCGACCGACGGCTACAAACATAAACCTGATTAGTTCGCCCGTAGTTCGAACATACACCAGCCAGCATCAGCTCGTGTTTATACGCGTTTGGTTGTGCACTCGGCTTTGTCCGTGCCCGTCCGCGTCCGCCCGTGTCCGTCCGTGTCCGTCCGTGTCCGTCCGTGTCAGTCCGTGTCAGTCCGTGTCCGTCCGTGTGCCTGTGCCCGTGTCTCCCCCCCGCCACCAGTGCGATCAGACAAAACACCCCCGATAAAAGCGCCCCAGTCATCCCCGCCATCGCCTGGCTCAGCATAAAGTCCGGGGAGGGGAACCAGCCGCCGATCAGCGCCGCCAGCGGCACCGCGCCGCCAAGCCCCATCGCAGTCCACACCCATCCCGGCCTCAGCACCCGACGCCAGGAAAATCTCAAAAGCAGCAGCGGCACCAGCAGACCGCCGGCGTAAACCGCGTAAGCCATCATGATATTGCCGATAATCCGCGGACTGACCATCGCCACTGCCGCGGCCGCCCCCCCGATCACCGCCACCAGCAAACGGGTTCGGCCGACTTTCTTCGAACCGTCATTCCCTTGTTTTTTCAGCACGTCCAGATTAATCACCGAGGCTGCGGTCAACATACAGGTGTCGGCGGAGGAAAGCAGCGCCGCCAGCAATGCCGCCTGCAGTAAACTTGACAGCGGAAACGGCAGCCGCCGATCAATGAGCCAAGCCAAAGCCTGATCGCCAGCTTCTCCCTCCATGCCGGAGGCTCCCGCGAACATCCCCAGAAAAGTCAGCAGCAAAGCGCACCCCAGCAGCCCCGCCGCCGCCAGCAGCGCCCCTCGCCGAGCCTGGCGGTCGCTCCTGGCAGCCACCACCCGCGAATACATATCCGGACCGACCACATACATTCCCCCGACCACCAGCATCAGAGAAAGCCAGGAAAAGGGGGTTAAAACAACCTGTCCGTTTCCCTCTGCTTCGGATGCCCGGGCAGCGACTCTGAAGAGCTCGATCAGCTCCGTCAAGCGTTCCTGGAAGATAATAAATACCGCCGTCAGCAGCAGGCTGCCAAAGATCGCCAGCGTCTGCAGTATATCCGTTCGCAGCACCGACGACTGGCCGCCAGCGCTGGTGTAAATTACACTCGTAAACGCCATGATGCTGATTCCCAGCGCCATGGGCCACCCCGCCAGTGAATTCAAAAGCGTTCCGGCCGCGATCCATTGGGCGGAAACCACTCCGATCCACATAATAGCGATCAGCACTGCCGACAAATAGCGCGCCGGCTCCCCGTAACCTGCTGCCAGCCATTGCGGCAAAGTAATATTGTCCGGCCGCCGCCGCATGGATGTCGTCCACAACAGCCCCAGCAGCAGCAGACCGGCCGCGCCGCCGCCGAGCCACCAGAACGCTGCCCAGCCTATCTCACTGGCCTTACCCACCAGCCCGAAAACCGCCGATCCGCCCAGGGAAGTCGCCAACAGCGAACCTGCCACCTGGACCGAACCTGCCTGACGTCCGGCCAAGTAAAACTCCTGTTTCCACGGCCGGTGCTTCAGTCCGTAATACAACGTCACGATCAGCACCAGAATGATCAATCCATGCTCCATCATTGTAAACCTTTCTGTTAATTGCCCGTTTACATTGCCGGCAGAAATATGCGCCGGAACCGAAGATGTAATTTATTTTCTCGCCTCCGCTTTGCAAAGCGTTTTTACTTAAATAATCCCCTTCGTAAAAAACACCTTCCGCTTGCGTTCCGTTCTAAGAAGGTTATACTTATTTTTTACTTTGATCATTAAGGCAGACCGGCCCGCCGCCGGGCGTTTTGAGCTCATGGAGCGATGTCCAACGGTCAATCACCGCTACATTCTCCCCTGTTTTCCGGCGGCGGAAAACAAGCAGGGAAGGCAGACGCATATTTTGCTTGTTGAACTATTCACCCGTATGACAAGCAGACGGGGGTCTTTATATAAACTAAACTGCCACAGTTCCGCCTTCAGGCGGCAGTTGCAGCGAGCTTCAGCGAGCGGGCGCAAGACCTATGAAAATTCGGCGGGACTCCGGCAGTTTAGCGCGTTCAACAACGTGAAGTCTCATACAAGCCCGGCCCCCGGCGCGATGCGCCTGATACCCCGAGGGAGAGACTGGTGCGGCATAAAAAACTTTGTCTCGAAGTCTCACAAAAGCCCGACCGCCGGCGCGAGGTATACCCAATAATGAATCTTGAATTCTGAATGTTGAGTTTCGGACAGACCATCCAGTTCCACTTCAAAATTCACCATTCAATATTCAACATTGTGTTTCATATAAGCCCGACCGCCGGTGCGATACGCCGGATACCCTGAGGGGGAGACTTGTTGAATTGTGTCCCTGACACCTGAACACTGAAACCTGAAAACCGCAAAGTTTCACATAAGAGAACCAAACCATGCTTAGAACATTTCAGCAGCACACGATTCGCGAAACCCGTTCCCTGGACGGCCGCTGGGATTTTTTTCCTGAAACTGACTGCGACTCCCCCCTTGACAAGCCGCCTTCTCACTACACCCGTTCTATTCAGGTTCCCTCCGCCTGGGAGTCACTGCCCGGACTGGAAGCTTACCGCGGCCGCGCCTGGTACCGCACCGCCATACCTACCGTCGCGGACAAGGCTCCGCGCCTGTTGTTCGGCGGGGTGTCGCACACCGCCACTGTTTATCTGGACGGTATCGCCGGCGGTGCCCATTACGATGCCTTCACTCCCTGGAGCGCGGTTATCGCCGCCGGTGCCAAAGCAGGAGAAAGCGAACTTACTGTGGAGGTCGACAATCAGTTCGGCGATCACTCGGCCCTGCATAAGGAAAATGACTATTACACCTACGGCGGCCTGACCCGGCCGGTGGAACTGCAGTACGTGCCGAAAGTCT
The DNA here is from genome assembly GCA_003552565.1 of Lentisphaerota bacterium. GTDB lineage: Bacteria > Verrucomicrobiota > Lentisphaeria > Oligosphaerales > PUNB01 > PUNB01. The sequence continues at coordinate 3,166 of PUNB01000008.1, read as the reverse complement.
TTATTGAACGCCTGGAGGCCGTCCCAGCCCTGCAGAATAACGGCAACTGGAGCTTGTCAGTGAAAGCGGTGCTGCGCAACTGGTCCGAGGAACATTGTCAGCGCCGCCTGGCAATCCAGGTATGTTCGCAATCACAAGAACTGGAAACCGTTACCCTGCCGGCGGCAGGCGAATATTCCTTAAGCTGCGAATTCAACGATCTGGAGGTCAGTCCGTGGAGCTTGCAAAGCCCCGCACTCCACACAATTACGGCCCGCCTCTTTGACAACGAACAGGCGGTTGATGACCTGATTGAACGCATCGGCTTTCGTCAGATTGAAGTAAAAGGACGGAAACTTCTTCTCAACGGCGAAGAAATACGTTTGCGCGGCTACAATCGCCATGAAGACCATCCCGAATTCGGTTGCGCCCTGCCGCTGCAGGCCATGGTTAATGACCTGGAAATCATGCGTGATTTGGGCTGCAACTTTGTCCGCACCAGTCATTATCCAAATGACGCCCGCTTTCTCGACCTGTGCGATGAACTGGGAATCGCGGTCTGGGAAGAATCACACGCTCGCTGCGTCGATTTCAGCCATCCCCGTTTCCGTCAGCAGATAGCCGATTCAACCCAGGAAATGATCGAAAATCACTTCAATCATCCGTCCATCCTGATGTGGGGATGTTTGAATGAATGCGATTCCATCTCTCCGGAAGGCCGAGAAGAACACTCGCGGGTCATCTCCCTGATCCGCCGGCTGGACTCATCCCGTCCCGTGACTTTCGCCTCCAACAAAGGGCAGAGAGATATCTGCCTGGACCTGGTGGACATTGTTTCCTGGAACCACTACCCCGCCTGGTACAGCGGCACTCCCGCCGATATCAAAGAACGTCTGGAAAAAGACCTGCTATGGCTGCACTCGGAAGACAGCGGCGGTACCGGCAAACCGGTCATCATGAGTGAATTCGGCGCCGGCGCAATCTACGGCGAGCGTCAGCGTCATCAGGCGAAGTGGAGCGAAGAGTATCAAGCCACGGTTCTTGATGAAAGCCTGCGCGTCTACCTGAACCACCCGGACATCGTCGGCGCCGCCATCTGGCAGTACTGCGATGTAAGAGTGACCGCCGAATGGTGGCAAAAAAGACCGCGCACTATGAACAACAAAGGCACCGTCGATGAATACCGCCGTCCCAAAATCGCCTACCAGACAGTAAAGCAACGCATGCTCGAGGCGAACGGTTAAAACAAAGCTCCCAACAGGACCGCTCATGGACCGCTTTCTATGGCAAGTGACAAACAGTAACCAGCAGCTTGTATCCGAACTGCAGGCATCCTGCGATCTCACCCGTCCAGCCGCGCTGATTCTGGCAAACCGCGGCCTGACACCGTCGGATCTGGACGATTTCCTGCATCCCGCCCTCAGCCGGTTGCAGGACCCCTTTCTCATGCCCGGCGCGGAAGCAGCCGCCTCGCGTTTATGGCAGGCGGTGCGGGAAAGAGAAAAAATCCTTATCCACGGCGATTACGATGTCGACGGCATCACCGCCGCCGTCCTGCTCTCTCGGGTTCTCAATGAAAACGGCGGTGAAACCGAAGTTTTCATTCCTCATCGGGTCGATGACGGCTACGGCCTGACCCCCGAGTCCGTCAAAAAAACGATTGGCGGTTCCTATTCTCTGCTGGTCTCGGTTGACTGCGGCATCAACAGCCTGGAAGCGGTTGCAGAAGCCGAAAATTCGGGAGTGGACGTAATCATCACCGATCATCATGAACCCGGCGATGAACTGCCGGCGGCTCTGGCGGTGATCAACCCCAAACTTCCCGGCACCCCGCCCGCCTCCTCCGGCCTGGCCGGAGTAGGGGTCGCCTTCAAGCTCTCTCACGCCTTTCTTAAATACGGCCGCCAACAGGGGCTGGGCGGCTTCGCCACCGACTTGAAGGAATACCTGGATCTGGTTGCCCTCGGTACCGTCGCCGATATTGTTCCCCTGAAAGGCGAAAACAGACTTCTGGTTCGGCACGGGCTGCCGGTGCTCGCCAGCCAGCGCCGCCCCGGTATTCGGGCTTTGTGCGAATATGCCGACTTGGATGGAAAAGACACCTTCAGCACCATCGACATCGGCTTTCGCCTGGCTCCCAGGCTGAACGCCCCCGGCCGCATGGGCAAAGCCGATCTAAGCCTCTCCCTGCTGAACACCACCAGTATGCGCGAGTCCAGTCGCCTGGCCGGCGCCGTCGATCAGGCCAATAAACTGCGTCAGCAGGAAGAAGAAGAAGTTTACCAGCAAGCCAAGCAGCAGCTGGTCGAATCCGGTTTTTCCTCCCGGAATGTCATCGTTATTGTTCATCATCAGGAATGGCACCCCGGCGTTCTGGGTATCGTCGCCTCCCGGCTGCTCCGGGATTACCATCGACCCGTCATCGTTCTCTCCCGTGAGGATGAAGAAACTTACAGCGGTTCCGCCCGCAGTATCCCCGGGGTCAACATCGTTCAGGCTCTGCGTTCAGTCTCCCAGTCGCTCACCCGCTGGGGCGGCCATGCCATGGCCGCTGGATTGTCCGTGCCGCGGAAAAACTTATCGCGTCTCCAGAACGATTTAACCGCGTTCATTTCGAGAACCCTCACTGCGGACACTCTCATACCCCATCTGACACTCGACGGTGAAATTAAATTGGAAGAGCTGGAACCGCGTTTCTTTTCCGAGCGCGCCCAGATGGAACCCTTCGGCGAAGGCAATCCCGAACCGGCTTTCCTATGCCGCGGTGTCTCTCCCGAATGGAGCGTCCGCGCCGGCCGCAACCACACACGCGGGATGCTTGCCTCAGACAACGGAGCTGACATCAAATTCATCGCTTTTAACCGGCCGCCGGAAACCTTGCCCCCGCCCCCTTGGGACCTGGCCATCAAGCCGCGAATCAACACCTTTCGAGGAAACTCCGAACCGCAGGTGGAAATCCTCGACCTGCGCCCCAGCTCCCGGAGCGGATGATAATTATTCAATCTTATGTGAAACTGCGTGGTTTCAGGTGTCAGGCCGGACGTTAACCTTGTCCCGAACTTTGTCCCGAACCTAATTCCAAAGTCAAAAAAACTGGACAAGGTGCGAGATCCGCCTGAGGCGGACGAGACAAAGTTTTATTTTTCTTGTGCGTGTAGAGACTGCATACACCTTTTCGCATGGGGTC
>PUNB01000122.1 GCA_003552565.1 Lentisphaerota bacterium | reverse complement strand
CTCGGATTCGGCTTCTTTCTCTTCCGGTTCTTCGTCGTCAGGTTTCACCGCCTCTTCATGCTCTGGTTCATCAGCCGGTTCATCGTCAGGTTCATCCGCCGGTTCCGGCTGAGGCTCTTCTTCCGGTGAAGGAACGGGGGCTTCTTCTTCCGGTTCACCTTTATCTCTTTTGCCGAAGGGCCAGGGGTGGCGGCGAGTTCTTTCCGCTTCCTCCGCGGCTTCCAGTTCGCGCTGGCGCGCTTCTTCATCATATAAACCGCCCGCCTCATCGGCGGCTCTGATCTGGTTGACCCGCGACTGCATGCTCCGGGACATAACAGGCATGCCGTCGGTGGTATCCATTTCATCGGGAGAAATAATATGGACGGTCAAAAAGATAATCGTTTCCGTACGGATTTCCCTATCAAAATCATATTGAAACAGCCTGCCGGCCAGAGGCAGCCGATGCAGGAAGGGAACTCTTCGCTGATCGGTTGTCATATCCTCACTGACCAGCCCGCCAATGGCGATTGTCTGGCCGCTGCGCAGGTTGAACTGAGTCTGCACCCGCACCCTGAAAAGCTCCGGGAATGACTGTCGGAAAGCGTCTTCGCCAACCGTGATTTCACCGGGTTTGTTGATCAGTTCAGGAATTACCCGGATGTAAACTTCGTCCTCGGTTTTGACCGAGGGCGCCACGGTGAGCTTAGTGCCCAAGTCGAGATAACCGGTATAACCGGTATAGGCGTCATCATGGCTGATGGTGCCTACGCGGTCGGAAAGCAGATCGGCCACCCGCACTGTTTCGCCACCAAAGTTAGTATCGAGTTCAAAGGTTCTGATCACTTCCCCGTCGACAGTGGCGACGGTGCTGCGCAGGATGGGTTCCTGGCGGCCGATATGGATCGTCGCCTGCTCATCGCTGCTGACGAGGATTTTCGGGTTGGAGAGCTGCTCCGCTTTGTCCATGGAATCCAAGGCGTACAGCACCGCCTCCAGGCTGGGAAGATTCAAGGTGGCGGTGCGCGGGTCTATGGCGGTGTAATCGCCCGGCAGGTCATCAGGAGAGCGATCACCCAACTGGGGCAGATAATTTGGATGGATTAACCGGCTGAGTCTGTTTTCGCCGTCCCGCAGATATCGGGGATCAACGAAAGAACCATCATTAGCATCCACTGGCCCGATCAACCTGCCGTGGCGGTAGTCATAAGTAAGGCTTTCGGGAGCGACTCGCAAGCTCATGCCTTCCCCCAAAGAACGCCAGTCAATACCCAGTTCATGGGAAGTAGTATCTGTGAGATTAAAGAATCGAGCCTCAATCAGCACTTGCGGGGTGGCCACATCCTGATCAGAGATTATCCGATCCATCTGCTCAATGCGGTCAGCGGTGTCGAAAACGGTGATAACTTTGCCGCGGGTGATAATCTGCCCTCGGTCGGAACTGATTTTTTCGAGGTCTTCGACCAGCTTTTCGTCCACATTTATATATTGAACCTGAAAAGTTTCGCTGACCAGCGGTTCCAGTTCCCTCTGTTCGGGACGCATCGGTTTCACCAGCCAAGTGTCATCCTGATAGGTGGTGGACAGTCCTCCCTGCTCGGCCACTGTCCTGATGACACTGGAAATATGACGATTGCGGAGGTTCAAAGAAATCGGCGGCCCTTCATCTTTGGAGGGGGCAGGAGTTTCAGCTTCCGGGTCATCATCGAAATGAGTGGAGAAAATAAAATCCACATCACTTTGCCGGGCCAGCTGGTTAATGACTTCGATGGCCCGGCGGTTCTCCACTCGCAAGTGTTTAACAAATTCGTGCGCCTGGGGGGCCAGTTCCTCGCGCATTTCCTCTACGGTCAGCGTTTCCGGAATCGGACGCAGGGATTGGTACAGCCGCCGCAATTCATCCTCAGGCATTTCTTTGATGTCTTCAGCCGTGTACAGCTCCAGCTCCAGATCGGTTACTCTTTCAATCTCTTCATATTCGGTTTTCGGCTGCGCCAGGTAGACATTGTCAGCGCGCTCAATTATTTCCAGTCCCTGGTTGTCGGCGATCAGATCAAGAGCGGTGCGCCAAGGCACATCCTGAAGTTCAAAACTGACTTCACCTTCAACTTCGGGAGATATCATGATCGTGGTGCCCGGACGCAATGCCGCCATGGTCCGAAGGACTTCCTGTATCTGACCTTCACTGACACTGACGCTGATACGGTCGTCCTCTTCCTCCACCATATCAATTCCTTCTTCAGCCTCAGGCGCCTGCTCTTCCGGTGCCAGCAATTCCATCTCTTCTTCATCCGGGGAACCCTCTTCCGCCAGAAGTTCATCTGTCGCCGGCTCATCATCGCCTTCCGGACCGGGCTCACCCCCGATCGCGACGGGCCCCTTTAAACCCAGATGCAGCAACAACAAAAGTGATGTCACACAAACGACCGCCTGGAGAAAATAAACTGTTTTACGTGAATTTTTGATTTGAGCGACAAGAGAGCAATACTGATCATCAATTTTCATTATACTTTCCTTTTTTTGCTTTTATTTAATGTCTCTTCAACGGTTGTTTATTGCCGATCGGCGCGAATAAAAATTTCCATTTCCTCGTAAACTACGAAGATTCCCGAATTAGCAGGATCGATTTCTTTAATCTGTATAGCAATTTCCATGCCATTTGTTTCTACCTCTATTTCCTGACCGGGACGAACAAGTTTTCCATTGACATTCGCCAGCCCTCCGGAGGCAGAACTGAAAACCATGGTCAGATTAAGCATATTACGAATGTCTTCCTCCGTAAAATCATCAGAATCCACTTCAACCTCGGTTTCCGTGGCTAACCTAAAAGGGTCTCTCTGCTGGTCGGAAATATGATATCCCGGACCGCGAAATTCATCTCCCTGCCGTAAGTTCTGAATTGAGTGATCCGTCTCGGCCATTGAAAACTGCACCACCGGAAAAATCGCAAAAATGAGAATATTTGCAAAAATGAAAGAGATTAGCAATGTTTTCATCAAGCTGGTTGACGGCTGCATGATTTAAAACTCCAGTGTGAAAGCGGGTTACCCTCATTGAGGTATACGGATAAAATTAAAGCACAAATTATTCATTTTCTGAAGATGGCCTTTTTTCCGGGGGAAAGCCCTCTTCAGTAAAACGTGGAAATCTATAGGTTACATTAGCCTGCAGAAGCTGGGAATCCCGTCCTCGTCTTCTTTGCGGGGAGATACTCAAATTCCTCATTAAAGCATAGGGCAGTTCTTTCTCCAGAACAGCAAAAAAACGGCCGATCTGATGATAACCGCCGCGCAATTCAAAGCGGGTGGAGAAGTTTTCCAGCAGCGGCGGAATCTGATCTCCGCCTCTGCCGGGCGGCGAGACAGTGCTGCCGGTATAGTCACGCACCTCCAATCCGGTAGCGGCCGCCGCACTTCGCAATCGCCTGCTGGCCCATCCCAAGGCGGCTCTTTCAGGAGCCATGTCCTGCTCAATTATCGTTTTGAGTTTTTCACCCGTTTGCTCATATTTTTTTTCAATTATGTCGGCTTGGTCAATAACTGTCTGCTTATTGTTCGAGCGTCTTTCCAGATCTTTAATTTCATCCTGCATTTCTTGTATACTGACTTGCGCAGGGCGGACAGCCAGAAACCAGACTGCCAGCAAAACCATGATACCTGCAATCAGGCCCATGCCGCATTTACGAATCTGTTCAGAGGCCATGATAGCCTGCAAGTCGAAATTATCTAATTTTCCCTTCATAACTACATAAACTCCGGAAATTCCTGATACTCAAAAGTCAGATAAAAGGGGGTGATGGTCTTCCCATCTTCCTCTCTTTCTTCGGACTGACTGATATTCTGGATGTCATAGGACGTCAGCAGCTCTCCAATGATTCTGCTGTTGCCAATTGTTCGGGCGAAATCGGTGATTTTTTTTTCCGCGTTTTCACCTTCCGCCACGGCTTCCAGATGCAGTGTGTAGACAGTGCGAAATTCAACAATTTCCTGGGTCTCGCCAGTATGGCTTCTGGTCATTGATTCGGCGGCGGGCACTTCCACCCGTCTTGTCTGATCACGAATGGACAGGCTGGTCAGAACAATATGATCAGGAACAAGCTGCTGCAGTCCGGCCAGCTGCCGGCTCCAGAAAATCCGTTGTTCCCCTTTTCGACGAAGCAAGGATAAGGCCTCTTCCCACAAGGCTGTTTTCTCTTTAAGTTCAGCCAATCTATCCGCTTGCGGCGCCAGGCCGCTGACTTCCTGAGTCAAGGTTTGCTTTTCGCTTTCGAAATGCCTTTTTCTGCCTTCAACCACGGTGTACCAGGAAAACGAAACCAGAATAAACAAAGCAACGATCACCGCCATTAAAAAATTGGGGTTGATGCTGCTCTCGCGGTTCCAGTCAGGGACGCTCCAGAAATTGATATTATACGTCATGATTACCTGTGTTTTTATATATTCTCATTCCTTCACCGAGGGGCAAAGCATAAGTTGAGAGAATATTCTGTTTTTCTCCTTCCATGTCCAGCGCCTTCAGCGCCTTGAATTGATTCCACGGAGCCACGGTGTCATTAATTGTCTTGCAAAGCATTGTTTCAATCGCCTTCTGTCCTCCCTCCGTGCTAAGAAAATAAAGGCAGTCCACGCGGTAACCGAAACGGCGTTCGAGAAAATCCAGACTGATGCCTATCTGGTGAAGCCAGTTATTGGCGACGGAGGCAATATTATCAGAGAGATCAAAAGAACCGCTGTTAAGAATATCAGTGGCGGTTTCTTCATCAAGTCCCAAATTGGACATGACTGCATCCACAAATGCGCGGTAGCCGGTTTTGAACTGACGAGTCAGAACCAATTCAGTATGATGAAAGAGTAAGAGGATAGAGGAATGAGATTCGATGAGGAAGAAGCCGGCGGCGGAATTTTCGGCACCATCCCGCATTTCATCAGCGGCCAGATTGGCGCCGGCGATTCCTGAAGGCAGCATGGAAACAGGGACCAATCCCGCTTCTCGCACCACCCCCTGTATATCTTCAATCAATTCATTTTTACCGGCGGCAACAACCACCGAATACCCTTGTTGATTAGTCTTGGCGCTGGCTGTTTTCAAGTCTTTTTCCTGGGCGGCAGCCATTGAACTTTGGATATGGGTCTGCAAAGCAAATGAATCATCTATTCCCAATGTCTGCCTGACTTGAGAAATCAGTTTCCGCTCCTCGGCAGGCGGAGTGCCGGGCAGATTAAGCAGGCGCACAAGAAAACCGCCGCCTCCAAAAACAACTGAAATATACTGAGCATCGTGTTTCAGCTGCCGCAGCGCTTCGCTCATTCGCTCACCGCCGGTGATGTCATTTTTTCCTTCCAGCTTTAAATTTTCAGCTATATTCCAAGAAATTTTTTTACCTGACCGCTCTAAAAGGACGATTTTACAGTTATCCCGTCCCAACTCCGCAATCAGAAATCTGCGGGGGCCCATTTTGTCCACGTCTCGATGCCATCTAAAGTTTCTTATCAGTTGTTTAAACATTTTTTTTTCTTATCAGCAGTTTTCGTATTTCCGGTATAATGTTGTGCGGCTGATGCCGAGGATTTCAGCCGCTTGTAATCGGTTGCCGCCGGTTTTCTGGAGAATTTTTCGAATATACTCCCGCTCTTTTTGCTTAAGATATTGATCCAAAGGAGCTTGGTGCTCTCCATCCGCCTGAGCGCGATCCTCCGCGGAAATTGTTTCCTGGACGGTCATGGGATTTTCTTCCCCGCACTCAGCTATGTGTGGCGGCAGGTCGCTCACTTCAATCGTATACTGGTCACATAATGTGGCGGCACAAGCCACAGCGTTCTGTAATTCCCGAACGTTGCCCGGCCAAGAATAGTTAATTATAGCATTTATTGCGCAGGGGGCAAGCCGAAACTCTTTCCCCAACTTCCTGCTTTGCTGATTTTTGAACTCCTCCGCCAAGATGACAATGTCTCCACCCCTTTCACGCAGTGGCGGCAGTTCTATCGGAATGACATTGACGCGATAGTACAAGTCTGTCCTGAAAGAGCCGTCCTGGATTTTATCTTCCAGTTTTTCGTTGGTGGCCGCGATCACTCTGACATCGACATCAGTATCCTGATTTTCGCCTATGCGGCGCACTTTTCCTTCTTGCAGCGCCCGCAGCAGTTTCCCTTGCAGTCCCAGGTTCATGACCCCGATTTCATCTAGAAACAAAGTTCCGCCGGAGGCGCTTATAAAAAGCCCCTGTCTTTCGAACCGCGCCCCGGTGAAAGCGCCGGAGGTGTGTCCGAACATTTCCGATTCCAGCAGACTTACCGGCACCGCCGCGCAGTTCAGCGGCACCCAGGGCCGGTCGGCGCGCCGGCTGTGCTTGTGTAACGCCCGCGCCACCAACTCTTTGCCGGTGCCGCTTTCGCCTTGTATAAGCACAGTGGCATCAGTGGGAGCACTGCGCTCAATCAGCCGGTAAACTCGCCGCATCTCGGGGCTTTCACCAATCAAATAGCCAAAATGACACTGCACGCCAGTGCTCTCCTCGCTGTCATCAGACGGTTCCGAGAAGGCGGCTGAGTCAAGGGAGCGTTTCTGCAAAGCCTCCCTTATCAAATGCCTCAAATCATCCAGGGAAAAGGGTTTACAGATAAAATCACAGGCTCCGGCTTTAAGCGCTCTGACCGCGGTTTCAATATTGCCGTAAGCGGTCATCATGATTATCGGGGTCCGGCTGCCCGTTTCGCGAATTTTCTGCATGGTCTGGAAACCGTTGATGCCCTTGCCCAAACGCAAGTCCAGGAGAATTAAGTCGACAGCGGTAGTGGAAAGCGTTTCGACTGCTTCTTTTCCTGAAGATGCCGCCAGCGGATAATAGCCGTCCCTCTTCAGGCCGGCCTGAAGGACTTTCACGATCCCGGGTTCATCATCAACAATAAGAATTTTCTGAGAATTTGTCAAGCTTGATTTCACTCTCATAACATGCTTCCGAAAAAGGTTCTGGAAGCTTTATTTCAGTTAAATTTATTTTTTTGGTGCGGTCTGACGTTTTTTGGTTACTCTTTCGCCCCATAGATTGGCTTGAGCCACCAAATCGAGTAGTTTTTCTTGATCACCGTCGGCGTAAGACATGAAATCTTCGACTTTACTGTTCAGTTCGCGCGTCTGGTCAAAGATGATTTCACACATGGATTTAAGGGTATGAAATTCCTCTTCCGTAATCTGGTGCTGCCGGGAAAGAGCTTCTTCTACCGCCGCGTTGATCAGTTCGCCGGCTCCCCGAATAGCGGTCAAGGGGTTGCGCACCACGTGCGCCATTTCAGTAATCATGCCGACCGCGGTTTTGGTCTTTTCGGTGGTTCTAATTCCCTCTTCTTCTTGCATAAGCCGACTCATGTCTTGAAAAGCCACCAGGTTGACTTCCGCGTCTTCGGAATCCTGATGTATGGCGCTGAGCACAGCTCCTGAAAGGCTGTCCTTTGATATTTCCAGGCTCACGGGAAAAGAGGTGCCGTCCGCTTTCTTCAGACACCATACGCAATCCTGCTCTGAAATTATTTCCCGCGGTGTCGGCGCCCGCTCCGCGAACAACGCGGAAAACTGACTGTCGGCAAGTTCCGATTCGCTCCGCTTTAACAATCGACAGGCCGCCGGATTGGCTAATTTTATCAGGCCCTCGGGATTTTTTATCGCCAGCAGCGGCACGGAAACACTCTCGAGAGTGCTTTTGGTCATCTCGCGCAGTCGTCTCAATTGCAGAGACTGATAAAGATAGCGATCGCTGACATAACTGCTGACCGCCGCGAAAAACACGAAAAGCAACACTTGCAGCATGGTCATCTGACTTAGACTCGCCAGGTTTTCGTAAGGCGATGGTTCCTCTCCGCGATAGGGCAGAAAGTCATTATATTCGAGGGCAATCAGAATTATATATAGGAAGGAGGAAAGAAGCGCCGTTTTCACCGCCACCCGGCCGGAGACAATAATGCCGGCGGAAAGAATCAACAGCGGGTAGAGCAGAGAGAGGGCACTGGCCGCGCCGCCGGTAAAATGAACCAGGCCGGTGATAATAAAAGCGTCAACCGCGAATTGGCACATGGCCTGACGGGAATAATCCCCGTCCTGTCTCATCCACAAAGTGTATAATAAAGAAATGGCAAAGGTCAACCCCATGAAAAGTGAAATTTCCAGGAAATCAAGAGTGTAGTCAGAGAACCCCAGCAAAACCACCAGCAGAAGCGCCAGAAGCGCCAGTCGCGCCAGCATAACCAAGGCGAGTGGGGGGTGGCGACTCCCCACTTGATCCTTTTTTATCCAATCTATCAATTTTTTGGCCGAATTCATAATAGTCGCTCGTGATTTTTGGCTCTTTCTCAAGACGAGTGGGTTGCTAATAGTTTTTTCTTAGATTTGGTGGGTAGCAGCTTGGTTTCAGGTTTCAGGTGTCAGGTTTCTAGGGTTTCACAAAACTCTTTTTTTTGCCTCGTCAGCGGTATTTGTGGGTATATTGTTGATCTTCTTCATGCCCAATACCGACGAAGCAGATAGTTTAAGCGTGGGCTTACGTGTGCGATGAAGTGCGGGATTAAGTGTCATGTTCTCCACGCTTCTCTTCTAAACACTTAATCGCTTTCTTACCCCCCCACCCTTGCTCAAACACACTTAAGCGACCCGCTTAACTGACCCGCTTAAGCAACAAAAATGACAAAGTCGCCATTTTTACAAACCAACCAAAACTCTTAACTGGGGGTATCGATAAAACCAAAATTTCCAGCGCAAAAATATTGGAAAAACCTCTCGTTAACCGCCGAAAACAACAAACGAAGAACCCGATGTTTCCCATAAGCACGACCGCCGGCGCGATGCGCCGTATACCCCGAGTGAGAGACTCGCTCAATGATTTCTGGGGACAGGTTTCAGAGAAGCCACCTGATTCTTCACGAAACAACTTCGTGCATCTGAAATATCGGCAGAAACATGCAGATAACGATACCTCCAATAACCACCCCCAGAAAAGCCATCAGCAAAGGTTCGATCATGCTGGACAAAGATTCCATGGTATTATTCACCTCGTCCTCGTAAAAGTCCGCGACCTTTTCCAGCATGCCGTCGATATTGCCGGTTTTTTCTCCCGCCGACACCATATGTATGACCAGCGGCGGAAACCTGCCGGTTTTTTTCAATGATTCACCAACATTGGCGCCGTTTTCAATAGCTCCTCCGCATGAAGCCAAAGCCTGGCCGATAACGCGGTTGCCGGTGGCTTGAGCGACAACCTGGACGGTTTTTAGAATCGGCACCCCGCTGTTGAGCAGCGAAGCGAAAGTCCTGGACATGCGGGCCAGAGCAATTTTCTCAACCAGCTTGCCGGCCACCGGCGCTCGTAATATCATGCGGTCGACGGCCAACGCCCCCTGAGGGGTCTTTTTAACATGCCGCAGTATCAGAGTTAAAGCAATAATAATCGCCACTACCAACGGCGTTTGGTTGCGAACTGTGTCACTGACATCCACCAGTATCTGAGTCGGCGCCGGCAGATCCGCTCCAAAGTCGGCGAAAATACCTTCAAAAACCGGCACGATAAAAATCAGCATGCCGATAGCGAGTATGGTTGCCAGCACCACCACCACCACAGGATAAGTGAGTGCGGATTTAATTTTGCGGATCATTGCCGCGCTGGCTTCCAGGTAAGAGGACAAGCGGGCGGTGACTTCCCCCAGGCTGCCGCTCATTTCTCCGGCTCTGATCATATTAACGTATAAATCCCCAAAGAGGTTCTGGTAAACTTCCAGAGCTTCAGCAAACGAAGCCCCTCCCTCCACGCGCGACTTTATGTCCTCAACAACAGGACGAAAGTTGGGATCCTCAACCTGCTCCGAAAGAGCCGTAAGGCATTGGATCAGAGGCAGCCCGGCACTGAGCATGGCGGTCAACTTCTGAGTGAAAGGACAAAGTTCGCGTTTGCGGATTTTTTTCGCACCGCGCACTTTGACACCTCCGGATGACACCTTCCCTGGGGCATTGCGATTTCCCCTGGAGCTGTTTGATGTCTGTTTGTTACTGAAAGCCATTATTTTTCCTCTATTCGGTGGCGGTCACCCGCAGTACTTCTTCAATGGTGGTGATTCCCTCGCGCACCCTGTAAAAACCGTTTTGGCGCAGATTGCGAAATCCCTGCTGGAGGGCCATGTTTCTGATGTCGTCGGCGTTGGTTGTGCGCAAAATCAACTCGCGCATTTCCCGGGTCACTTGCAGAATCTCCATAATGCTGGCTCTGCCCTTGTAACCGGTATGGTTGCAACGATTGCAGCCGCGCCCCTTGTAAACCTGAGCGTTGTCGAACTGGTCCGGGGGGATATGATTGGCTTCAGCGTATTCCGGTGAAAATTCAAAGGGCTCTTTACAGTTGGTGCAAATTTTACGCACCAGCCTCTGAGCCTGTGAAAGCAGCAGGGAGGATGCAATCAAAAAAGGCTCAATGCCCATGTAAGCCAGCCTGGCCACGGCTCCGGGGGCATCATTAGTGTGCAGGGTGGTCATAACCAGATGGCCGGTCAGTGCCGCCTTGACCGCGATGTCGGCCGTTTCACTGTCGCGAGTCTCCCCGACCAATACAATATCCGGGTCCTGCCGCAGTATGGATCGCAATGCGGCGGCGAAGGTCATTCCCACTATTTCCCGGATTTCCACCTGATTGATGCCCATGAGCTGATACTCCACCGGGTTTTCCACCGTGGTAATGTTTACTTCAGGACTGTTCAGCTCCTGAAGAGCGGAATAAAGAGTGGTGGTTTTACCGCTGCCCGTCGGGCCGGTGACGAGAATTAATCCGTAAGGCTGGTGAATGGCGCCGCGCAGTTTTTGCAGTGAATCAGGATCCAGCCCGAGCACATCCAGAGAGGCAGCCAGATTGCTTTTGTCCAGCAGCCGCATACAGGTTTTCTCCCCATGCACTGTCGGCAGTATCGACACTCGCAGGTCAATTTCCTTTCCCTGAGCCTTGATTTTAAAGCGGCCGTCCTGGGGTATCCGGCGTTCGGCTATGTCCAGTTCCGACATAACCTTAAGCCTGGAAATGATAGCGGACTGCAAATGCTTCGGCGGCTCAGGCCCCTCAAAAAGAACTCCGTCGATGCGGTAACGCAGACGCATCTGTTTTTCAAATGCTTCAATGTGAATGTCGCTGGCATCTTTGCTCAAAGCCTCCATAAGGATCATATTGACGATCCGGATAACCGGCGCGTGAGAGGCGCTTTCCAGCATGCTGTCGATATCCGAATCGTCTTCTTCTCCCGAGGCAATCTGAATATCCTTTTCTCCGCCTGCTTCCTGGAAGGCGTTGTCAAGGTCGCCTTTACCTTTTTCGGTTAACGCCTTCAGCACCTCATTGATTTCCGACTCCAGAGCCGCCGCCGGCAACACCTTGAGGCCGGTCAAGTCCTCCATTTCCTCAACGGCTAATACGTTCATGGGATCAGCCAGAGCCAGCGTCAAGGTGCGGCTCGTGCGGCCCACCGGAAGCATCCGTTCTCTTTGCAGGATTTCAATTGGAAATTCTTCGCAAAGAGAAGAATCAGGCGTGTGATTCGCCAGGGAAAGGACCGGTGTTCTGGCATAGGAAGCGATCGCCAGACAAAATTCGGCGGAATCAACGGCGTAATCTTCTTTGAGGAGCTTTTCCAGCTCGGACTGACCGCCCTCAAAGGATGATTCTATTTCCTCTTGGTGTATCTCATCAAGAGCGCCGCTGGCGACAAGTCTTTCCAGAAGACCTGATGACATGCCGGCTCCAACACCATGTTTTTTGTTCTTCGAGCTGTTGATTTCCATTTACTTATACCTATGGGGATGTCTCGAGCTTATGCGAAAAGGTCTCACGCCCTTGTTGGGAGCGCCGGCAGGTCTGATCCGGTTTTTGTTCCGTCAGTTACCAGCCTCAGCGCTAATGACTTGCGGCATAAAAACCGGAGACGCCCCGCCGCACCCCTACCCGATAAGGCTCCCGCTTGTTTCGGCGATCTTCCGGTTTTCCGAGGAAAACCGAAATCTCATCCGAAACAAGCGGGAGCATGGGTGCGATACCTTTTCGCATAGGGTCTAACTCGGCAATATTCAATAACACCGACTGGAAATTGCTTGATAGTCAGATTGCTTTCCAACAAACAAGCAATTTTCGTGCCATATCCGCTGCCTTGCCGCCTACCACTTGGAGAAAACAATCCTGACATCTCGTTTTTGAGAAAATAAACAAAATTCGCAAAATGGTTTGTATCAAATTATCTTAACAGTATATTTTAATTTAATTCGTTTCTAAAAATAATCAAGGATGAAAATATGTTTGCCACC
The DNA here is from genome assembly GCA_003552565.1 of Lentisphaerota bacterium. Taxonomy (GTDB): domain Bacteria; phylum Verrucomicrobiota; class Lentisphaeria; order Oligosphaerales; family PUNB01; genus PUNB01. Next base: position 22,862 of record PUNB01000122.1, on the reverse strand, counting down.
CCCCAAAACATGGAAGAATTTGCAAGAGATGACGCGGCCGCCTGGGAAGCAGTAAGAGCCTGTGAGTCCATCCTGGAAAAACATCCGCATGATCCTTCCGCGCTTTCCGGGCTGGCGGCTTCTTATGAAAAAATCGGCAACGCCTCTCAGGCTTGGGAAATATACATGCGGCTGGCTGAAGTTTTCGAGGAAGAGCAGAATTGGTCTCAGCTCTACTCACTGGCTCAGCATCTGCTGACCCTGAATCCTGATGATCCAGAAGCCGAACGACTATTGGAAGTATCCGAGAATCCCGCTGACGCTTTGCTGGGGACGGAAAACGAGGAAGTCGAGCCCAGTCCTTCGGAGGCGCAGCTGGAATTCAATTTAAATGCTGAAATCGATTTTGCCTGGTTGCTTCTGCAAAACGAAATGATTTCCTCGGAGCAGTATGAAGCCGCAATCTCCGGCATCACCGAAAGCAGAATGAACACTGCTTCCGAATCAACATTGTCTCTGATGCATGAATTGGAAAGCATGGATAAAGTGGACATAAACGCTATTATAGGCTTCTTGTCCGCCCATACCGCCACACCTTTCGTTGAACTCGAGCGTTTTGAAATACCCGAGGAAGCTTTTGCTTTAGTGCCTTTTGAACATGCCCGGCGATTGGGGATAATCCCTTTTGCCCAAATGAGCAGTCAGTGGCAGGTGGCCGTTTTAAACCCTTTGCAAACCGGCTTTCAACAAACACTCGAAGAGTTCACCGGCGACAAGGTGCATCTTTTCATAACCTCACCCGCTTCCATGCAGAGAGTTATACAATCCGCCGGGGAAAGACTGAAAACGGTTACCTAGACTCCGTCCGGAAAGGGGTCGGAAACGAGATTAAGGCGAAAGATTAAGGAGCGCACCCGTTCTCCCCCTAATCTTTCGTCACAATCTTTCGCCTTAATCCAATTGGCCGTGGAACGCGCAGTCACTTTCGAGCTTGAGAGCTCCACAAGATCCTTTTCGCATAGGGTCTAGCGAAACCTTCAACAACACTCTTAAGAAAGGAAAAAGAACAATAATGTCGGAAACATATCATGCGGGCATCGATCTCGGCGGTACCAATATTGCCGCCCTGATTATTAACGGCGACGGCAAGGCGGTGGCCAGAGCGAAAGAGAAAACCGAAGTCGGCCTGGGGGTGGGGGAAATGGCCGCGGTCATGCGTTCGGTGCTGGAGCGGGCGCTTGAGAAAGGCGATTTATACCGGCGGCGGATCGCAAGCCTCGGGGTGGCGGTTCCCAGCGCCGTCGATCCGCAAACCGGCATACTGCTGCACGCCCCTAACCTAGGCTGGAAAAACGAACCGGCGCAGGCAATTTTCAATGAAGTTTTTGAACGTGAAACAGTGCTGGGCAATGATGCAGATTGCGGATTACTAGGGGAATATTGGGCTGGCACTGCCGGAGATGCCCGCACGGTGGTCGGCTTTTTTCTCGGCACCGGCCTGGGCGGCGGTATCATTATCAACGGCCGGCTGCATGTTGGCAACCGCGGTCTCGGCGGTGAGCTGGGGCATCACATCATCCGGCGCAAAGGCCGTCGCTGCGGCTGCGGCAAGCGCGGCTGCCTGGAGGCTTACTGCAGCAAAACGGCCTTTGCCCGCAAGCTGGATAAAAAAATCAATCAAAAAGGGAAAAGCAGCGTTCTGACAGAATACGCCGGTAAGGATTTTTCCCGTCTTCGCAGTAAACATCTGAAAAAGGCTTATTTGGCGGGGGATAAGGTGGTTTGCAAAGTGCTCAACAAAGGTGCTGAAATACTGGGAATCGGAGCTGCCAATATGAGCGCAGTTCTGGCTCCTGACTGCCTGATTTTCGGCGGCGGCGTTATGGAGGCTCTGGGCGAGCAGTTGCTGCCGTTGGTTCGCCAGGGGTTTGAAAACAATCTTTTCGCGCTGAACCCGAAAGATGTGGATCTACGTCTTTCCCGGCTCGGAGATGACGCGGTCCCCGCGGGCGCTGCCCGCCTGGCGATGATGAATACTGATTATTCCGACCAGTAGAGTATTAAAATGCCGACTCGTAAAACAAAATTATTCGCCGCTGAAGCTCCTGATACGAGTCCACTGGCGGTCATCGACCTTGGAGCTCATTCAGCCAGGCTGAGGATCGTGCAGTCTTCGGTCAACGATGAAATGGAAGTACTGGAGGAGGCGACTCAGAATATTCCTCTGGGGCACGATGTTTTTCGTTCCAGCTATATTGGCTCGCGAAACATGGTACTGGGTGAAGAGATTTTTCGCGATTTCGCCCGGCTGATGCGGGAATACGGGATTAAGCGGTATAAAGCGATAGCCACCAGCGCGGTGCGGGAGGCTTTCAATCGCGATATATTTCTTGATCGCATCAAGCAGGCCAGCGACATCCGTCTAGATATTCTGGAAGGAGCAAATGAAGCCAGGGTGCTGTTTCTGGCCGTACGGGAAATCATGGCCGGAAAATTCGGTTTTAATACTGGTGATTCGATTATCTACACCATCGGCACCGGTTCCTGCCAGGTTTCTCTGGTGGAAGACGGCCGGCTGGTCAACGCGGAAACGATCCGGGTGGGAACGCTGCGGCTGGCTGAAGAAATGGAGCAGCAGCTGACTCCTCTGCGTATGCGGGAAGCTGTGGATCCTCTACTGGCCGCAACATTCATGGGAATAAACAGAATGTCCAGGAGAATGCATCCGGAAAACCTGATTGTTGTCGGTGCACCGGTACGGGCGCTGGTCGCTATCGTTCGCAGTCAAACCCCGGCGAAGGTGGCGACAATGTCAAAAAAAACTTTTGACAAACACTTCATCCGCTTGAATCAAATGGATGAATTTGAACTCATTCGACAATATGGGCTGAGCGACACGGACGCCGCCGGCATCCTGCCATGCTGTCACATGCTGGAACAATTGTTCAACGCCAGCGAGGCCGAGCGGATGATAATTCCCATGGTCGATACCAGGGACGCCTTGACGAAAGACCTGTTCCGTGAATTGGGCGGAGAGCCTGACAGCTTCGTCAGCCAGATTATCGCTTCCGCCGAGCATCTGGGAACGCGCTATGACTACGATTCCCAACATGCTCATAAAGTTACTTCCCTGGCTTTGCGTCTGTACGATCAGCTGTCCGTTCTGCACGGCTTACCTGAGCGCTGTCGGGTACTGCTGGAAGTGGCGGGGCTGCTGCATGATATAGGCATGTTTGTAAGCAATAGAGAGCATCACAAGCATTCCTATTATCTATTGCGCCACAGTGAGCTGCCGGGTTTGTCCTCGGATGAACTCAACCTGATTTCTCTGATTGCCCGCTATCATCGCCGGGCATTGCCGCGCAACGCCCATTCAGAATATGTATCCTTGTCGACCGAGAACCGGGTGCTGGTAAGCAAACTGGCGGCAATCCTGAGGGTGGCGGATGCTTTCGACCGGGCGCATCAGAACAAGGTGAAAGACCTTCGGGCGACTTACGATAATGAAAAAGTGTGTTTGACCGCTGTCAGTGATTATGATCTCAGTCTGGCGGTCGCCGGGGTTCGCAATAAAGGCGACATGTTCGAAATTGTTTTTGCTCGCTCGATTGAGATCAGAGTGACCGGCGCTTAGTTAGACCTGAACACTGAAACCTGAAACCACGAAGTCTCACATAGGAACGCGTTAGGAAATTTGTTTTGAATAGTAAAAATTCAATCGCGGAAGTAAATGAAGGCCTGATCAATCGGGAGCTTTCTTGGCTTGATTTCAACAATCGGGTGCTGGAAGAAGCTTTGGACGGTCAGACGCCTTTGCTGGAGCGGCTGAAATTCGTCGCCATTGCCAGTTCCAATCTGGACGAATTTTTCATGGTCCGGGTGGCAGGCCTGCGTCAACAGCTGCTTTCCGGAGTCGCTTCCACAGATCCTTCCGGGATGACTGTGGAGGAGCAGCTGACGGCGATTAACAAGAAGGTGGAATCAATGCTTCGCCGCCAATACCGCTGCCTGCAAAATGAAATTCTGCCTGCACTGGAGAAGCAGGGAGTTTTTCGACTGACTGCCCCTTCACAGTTGCGGCGTTCCGAATACACGGCGCTGAAAGATTATTTTCAGCGGGAGATAATGCCGATGCTGACACCAGTGGCGGTGGATCCCAGCCATCCTTTCCCGATAATCGCCAATTGTATGCTGGAAATCGCGGTTTTACTGCGGAAGCCGGACGGCAAAGGCTGGCATCGCGGGTTGGTGGAAGTCCCCGGCGCTCTGCCGCGCTGGCTGCCGGTGGAAATCGAAACGGATCGAGAAACGCGGTTATTCGTGACTCTCGAAGACACAATCATTGAATTCCTGGATCAATTATTCGTTAATCGTCCGATCGAAGCCGCTTTTCCTTTTCGCTTGACTCGGGACATGGATTTCAGCGCGGATACTGACGGAGTGGTGGATCTTCTGCAGCATGTACGCCAGGAACTGCGCCGGCGGCGTCTGCGGCAGCCGATCAGGCTGGAGCTGCCTCGCGGCAGTGATCGACGGCTTGGTGACTGGCTGATCAAGCAGTTACAGACGGATAGACTGTTTGTGTATCGATTGCCAGGGCCGATGGCGCTGAATGACTTTTTCCAAATGCTGGAGCATGATTTCTCCCCATCTCTGCGGGAGCCGGACTGGCCGCCCCTGGAATCCCCGTTTATCAAAGAAAACGAATCGATTTTCACCGCCGTCAGCAGGCACCGCCACCTGCCTTTGTTTCCACCTTATGAACAATTCGATCCGGTAATTCAATTGCTGGAAGAGGCAGCCGCCGATCAGCACGTGCTGGCGATCAAGCAGACTCTTTACCGTGTCAGCGGCGATTCACCCGTGGTCCGGGCTTTGCGCCGAGCCGCCGAATCCGGAAAACAGGTAACAGTCATTCTGGAGCTGAAGGCTCGTTTCGATGAAGAACGCAATATCGGCTGGGCACGCCATCTGGAAGAAGCCGGTGTGCATGTCATCTACGGCATGGCGGGACTTAAGGTACATAGCAAAATGCTGATGATTGTCCGTCGAGAAGGTAGTCATATCCGCCGTTACCTGCATCTTTCCACCGGCAATTACAATGACAGTACCGCCAGGCTTTATACCGATGCCTCCATATTTACAAATGACTCGGTTTTATGTTCCGACGCGGCGGCTTTATTCAATGTGATGACCGGTTATTCCGATCCGCCCGCCTGGGAGCAGCTGGCGGTGGCGCCTTACACCTTGCGCACCCGCTTTCTGGAGCTGATCGAGCGTGAGACGCGTTTATCCTCAGCTCGCAATCCCGGCTCGATTCGGGTGAAAATCAACACCTTGGTGGATCCGGAAATAATCAACGCCCTTTTCCGAGCGGCGCGCGCCGGAGTTAAAATAGAAATGGCGGTTCGCGGCGCCTGCTGTATGCGGCCGGGAGGGCTGATCGACAATATCCGCGTGGTCAGTATAGTTGACCGCTTCCTGGAGCATACCCGCATGTTTCGTTTCGGCAACGGCGGCAAGCTGGAGTATTATATGGCCAGTGCCGACTGGATGCCGCGCAATCTCGACCGGCGAATTGAAACGCTATTCCCCGTTTACGACCGACGTATATGCCGGATCATCGATCATTTGTTCGAGCTGCAGCTGCAGGACCGCTGTAAAGGCCGCCGGCTGCGTGCTGACGGCACATTTGCCCCTCCCTCCCGTTCAAGCCGCTGGCGCCATACCCGCAGTCAGCGACGAACCTACGAATTTTTCCAAGACTGTTTGGCTGGCGAAACAAAAGGTTCCTATGGAAAATGATGCGTCCCCCACACTTCGTCCCCCACACTTCGTCCCCTGCACTTCGTCGAACTGCTCTGCGTTTTCTTAACAGGCCGAAGACCGAGGAGACCAGGCCTCGCTTTTTTACCAAAAGTATCGCAAATTGAATGATACTTGCACCCTTAGTCGACAAACTTATTCGCCACGCTTCATCGGAAAGTATTTTTTGTGTTTTTTGTGACTATAAAACCACAAAGTCTAATACGAGTGTCTTTTGAGGGATGTAGTGTTGAGCGACAAATCGCGGAGGAAGCGCAGCACTTGCGATGTATTCTCGCTCAAAAAGGGATGAGAGCCGACCATCCTACGCTGATTCATTCTTGAGTCTGTTCCGCAGCTTGGCGGCCGCAGCCCGGTCGCAAATCACGGTTGTCCGCGGATGGCTTTGCAGAGCTGAAGCGGGCACCGAAGAGGATACCGGCGCTTCCAGTGCCGCAGCCAGCGCCTCGGCTTTGTTCTCTCCCGCGGCCAGCAAAAGACATGAGCGGCTTTCCAGGATGGTGCCGATTCCCATGGTGACGGCGCGACGAGGAACATCCTCTTCTGCGGGGAAGAATCGACGGTTGGCTTTGACGGTTTCGGGAGCAAGGTTCACTACTCGTGTACGAGAAGCAAAAGAAGAGTTTGGTTCATTGAACCCTATATGGCCGTTGGCGCCAATCCCCAGCAGCTGCAGATCAATGCCGCCCGCCTGCTGGATACGATCTTCATATTCCAGACAATGCGCCTCCATATCTTCCGCCAGGCCGTTCGGAATATGCACACGTTCCGGTGCGATGTTGATATGATTGAATAAATTTTCCCACATGAAACGGCAATAAGAATTAGCGTCTTCACCCCCCAAGCCGACATATTCGTCCAAGTTGAATGTGGTTACACTGCTGAAATCCAGGTTTTCCTGGCGATACAGCCGAACCAATTCCTCGTAAACCGGCAGAGGAGTGCCGCCGGTGGCAAGTCCGAGAACAGTCTTGGGGTTGGTTCTTATCTTTTCCGCTATAAGTCCGGCCGCCAGAAGGCCCGCTGCTTCAGCGTTAACTTTGATTATTATTTCCAACTAAACATTGTCCTATTTGAAAGGTTTGATCAAGGAAAGATCCCATTCTTACAATGCTGTCCGGTAAAAAACACTTGTTGACTCCTGAAAATCCAGAAATAACAGCAACATAAAACATTTACTTCCCGCGCGGGAGCATCCTAAAGCAAACGCCCGCTGTCGTAGTACGACAGCGGGCGCTGCAGGATGTTTTTGGATTACTCAATGTCTATGTCCAAATCTTCACCCTCTTCCGGATCCGGAAGGTCTTCCGTGTCTTCGATCGGCAGTTCCAGCTCATCTTCCGCTTCGCCACAACCCGCCGTCGTCAACAAAATGCCGACAAACAGAAACGGAATCGCGAACATCACCAGCCACCATTTTTGTTTTTTCATTTTTCTTGCTTCCTTATTTTTTGTTTTTCTTTATAATGTCGGTAAAAACCATTCTTACCGACTTGTCTGACAATCATAACGAATTTTTAATAAAATATTTTAAGATAGGAATATTGCAAATCAAATATTGAATTTTTATACAAAACGCGGTTTTCATTCAACGGTCTTACGGTTTTAGTTATATTAATATTAACGGACGGAATAATCCGTCCGCGCGGTAACTTGCAGGGCTTGTGCTCGGCGCTCTTGGCGCGAAGTTCATCACATCTCATTAAATTCACGGATTCAGATCCCTATTCGGAGGCCCGCTCGCACCTATGACTTCCGAGATACGAGCGGCGCGCCTGGAGCCGATTCCCTCGATTGACTGCAGTTCTTCCTGACTGGCGCTGAAAACCGACCGGACCGAACCTAAACATTCCAGCATTTTTCGGGCCAGACCCGGCCCAACCCCCGGCAGCGCCTGCAGTACATGCAGCTTTTGCCGGATTAAGTTTTTCGGACACCTCCCGGAGCGCCAATGCTGATAATTTGTCCGATTCATCCGCTGACGTCCAAGCTGTACCAAAGCGGCAGCGGTATCCCGTGGGCCACGGGAGTAAATCGCCGGAAGATGGAATATCTGCGCCAAACAAAGCAGAGCTCCCCGCAGGGCAGTATCTTCAACGGCCACGGTTCGCTCTTGCAAATTACCCTCGATCAACAGCAATGGACAATCCGAAGCAGCGACGAGAAAGCGGCACTGGCGAAAAAGGCGGCCGTCAATGATGGAAACACATAAATCATCAACAGTTTTGCGCTCAACCATAACAGAGCCAGGCTGTATCAGATAATCGCCGGTTTTCATCCTTCTGCATTCCACTGTCGCTTCGGATGAATAATTCTCCAAATGTTCCGCCACTCCCGAGCCATGTTCGCGGTCGTCAATTATGATGTTTATCATAGCGCCGGAAACCTTTCAACAAAATATCCTGAAAAACTTTCGTTTCGCCAATTTTTTAGCGCATTCAGGTAACAAGCAATAATATATAACATAAACAAAATAAATGCGAACAAAGTTTTAATTGCGTCTTTCTTGTGCGTGCATAGACCGCAAACACCTTTTCGCGGAGGGTCAGAGACTAGAGGTTATGCGAAAAGGGTTTTTTGGAGTTCACAAGCTCGAAAGTGGCTGTGCGTTCCACGCCCAATTGGATTAAGGCGAAAGATTATGACGAAAGATTAGGGAAGAACGGGTGCGCCCCTTAACCTTTTGCCCTAACCTTTCGTCTTAATCTCGTTTCCGAACCCTTTCCGCATGGGGTCTAGCCCTGAAATGACGCATGGCCGAATTCGCATGAATTATTAGGCTAGTGCTGACACCCGGAACAGTAAAAGGTGCTTCTGCCGCCGAGTGTCGCGCGTTTAATTGTATAAGCCGCTCCACAGCGAGGGCAAGGGCGGTTTTCCTTCCCGTAAACATCCAGGCAGACGGCGAAATCCCCTTCCATTCCGTCCAGGGAGCGGTAGTCGCTGATGGTGGTTCCGCCGCAGGTGATGGCGTCAGTCAGAACTGCGCGGATAGCTTCCTGCAGTTGCTGACAGCGCTTTTTGCTGATTCTATGGGCGCTTCTGCGGGGATCTATTCCGGCTCTAAACAACGCCTCACTGGCGTAAATATTGCCCATGCCGGCGGCCGTCTGTTGTTCCATAAGCAGGTTTTTGACCGGTTTTTTATGTCTCTTAAAGGTTTTGTACAAATACTCGACGGTAAATGCATCGGAAAGCGGCTCGGGGCCCAGTTTCGGCAGCGGCCAACTGCCTGGGATGGGTGAAGATTCGGTGCAGACAATACATCCGAAGCGCCGGGGATCATGATAACGAAGGGAGCGGCCGTCAGTCAGCAGCCATTCCACATGTTCGTGTTTTTCCAGGGGGATATCAGCGGAGCTGATTCGGAAGCCGCCGGTCATGCCCAAATGGGCAACTATATAATTATCTTCTGTAAATCCGAAAATAAGGTATTTGCCCCGGCGGTTGACTTGCTCCAGGGATTTTCCGCGACAGCACTCCCGCAGGGCTTTTTCATCCACCGGCCGGCGTAAATTTTGATTTTGCACCGTCACTTCGGTGATTTTCTGACCTCGCAGCTGCAGCTCAAGAGCGGTTCGAATCGTTTCCACTTCCGGCAATTCAGGCATATTTATCTTTCCTGTTCATTATACCAGCCTTTACGTCCCAGGAATTGATTGAGTTTTTCTTCAAGCGGGGATTTTATTTTACTTAAGGGGATTTGCCGGCATGTCGCGTAATGCGTCAGCAGCAGTTGCATCCAGGAGGCATCGGCTTCGCTGATTACCGCGTCAGTCAAAAAACGGGCTATGTCCCGGACGGCCGCCGTCTCGGGGCGGATGCCGCCTCTGTTCACTCCGTCTATATCGACCAGCAGCAGTTGTTCTGTTTCCGGGTTGAGCAGGAAGTTTTTCCAGCTGGTGTCACGGTGGTATAGTCCATGATTATGCAGGCGGGCCAGAATATCCCCCGCTTGTATCGGCAGTTTCTGGCTGTTTATCACTTGGTCGCGAGTCTTCGGAGCTTCGGCCATTTGCCGAAGAGTCAAAGCCGGCTCGACCCATTCGCTCCAGAAAAAACTGCAGGCGCCAGGATTTTGAAAAGTCGGATCCAAGTAACCATTCGGTTCAGGTGCGGGTATATTCAGCCGCCGCATTTTCCAGGCCGCCTGCCACATCCAGACCGCACCGTGCCAGCCCACAGCTCTTTTGCACCAGGCGATACTGCCGGCTCGGCAATGCCGTTTGAAAAACAAGGGGCGGGACAGAGCGACTCGGCTTTCCCCAACACTGTCCAGACGCATGCAAAGGCCGTCTCCCTCCACTTTCAGCACCGCCCCGTTGCCGGTGCCCAGAATCATCGGATCGCCTCCATCCAGCAGCCATTGTAGAATTGATGAATGGGAAAGAAATCTGCCCTGCCATAGCCGGTTTCTGAAAGATCTGGTGGTTAATTGACTGTCTTGTTGATTGTGCAAAATCCCTGCTCCTGGGGCTTAATTGTAATATAATGCCATGCGTCGTTTGATTTCTGCAACTAAGCGCTAGCTCGACCCTCCGCGAAAAGGGTTGTGAGCGGAAATTGTGCTGCCGAGAACCTTGTCTCGAAAACACACAATATACCTTTTCGCATACCCTCTAGCTCGAGGCTAAACGAAAAGGGTTTTGTGGAGCTCACATGCTCGAAAGTGGCTGTGCGTTTCACGGCCAATTGACTTAAGGCGAAAGATTATGACGAAAGATTAGGGAAAAACGGGTGCGCCCCTTAATCTTTTGACCTAATCTTTCGCCTTAATCTCGTTTCCGAACCCTTTTCGCGGAGGGTCTAGCTCGAGGGTATCCGGAAAGGTGTATTGTGTGTTTTGAGTTCAACTTTGTCCCGAACCTTGTCCCGAACCATATTCCATTTGGGATGAAAACATTAAAACCAATCGGATTTTGGTTCGGGACAAGGTTCGAGACAAGGTTTTTTCAGCACAAATTCGGCATACTACCCCTTTCCGGACGGGGTCTAGCTCGTAGATTGACAAAATTAATATATCATAATGATCCAAAACTTCCCCTATAGTTGAACATTTTCAGTAATGCGTCAGTGAAAGATGGAAACTGTTTACACTTTTGAACCGCCAATGGACGCGAATTGGCGCTAATTAAAAAAAAATCATTGATTGCGTTTGCAAAACCAGAATCATCTATTAGTTTATACGCATATTCGCATGAAACAGCCGCGCTAACACCCCGAAATCAGGGGAAAACGCGGGAATAGTAATGAAACAGAAACTTAATTAAGGATCAAAAACATGAGTAAAATCACCCAAAAACACATTTACACTTCCGAATCAGTTTCAGAAGGACATCCGGACAAAGTGTCGGATCAGATTTCCGACGCGATTCTGGATGCCTGCTTACAGCAGGACCCGAATAGTCGTGTGGCCTGTGAAACCCTGGTAACCACAGACTTTGTAATGGTCTCCGGCGAAATCACCACCCGAGCCAAGGTCAACTGGGAAGAAGTGGTGCGGGACACCATCCGCCGCATTGGTTACACTGACCGGGACATTGGTTTCTCGGCCGACGACTGCAAAGTTCTCCTGGCTCTGCATCCGCAATCCCCGGATATCGCCCAGGGCGTTAATGAAGATGACGGCAAATTCGCTGAGCAGGGTGCCGGCGACCAGGGCATGATGTTCGGTTACGCCAGCAATGAGACAAAAGAGCTGATGCCGGCTCCGGTTCTATACGCTCATCGGATAGTTGAAAAAATGGCCAAACTGCGCCATAATGATCCGAAAACCTACGATTTTCTGCGCCCGGACTCGAAGAGTCAGGTCTCCTTCCTTTATGAAGACGGCAAGCCGGTACAGGTGGAAACCGTAGTGGTGTCGCATCAGCATACTCCGGAAATGAAAGACGAGCAGCTCGAAGCTCTGGTTCGGGAGGTGACGGCTGATGTTATACCAAGTGAATTCCTCACTGATGATGTCAACTACTATGTCAATCCGACCGGACGTTTTGTCGTCGGTGGTCCTTACGGCGATACCGGCCTGACCGGTCGCAAGATAATTGTTGACACATACGGCGGCGTCGGCTGTCACGGCGGCGGTGCTTTTTCCGGCAAAGACCCCTCGAAAGTTGACCGTTCGGCTGCTTACAAAGCCCGTTATGTGGCCAAGAACGTGGTCGCCGCGGGACTGGCGGAAAAATGTGAAATTCAGGTTTCCTACGCTATCGGCGTGGCGCATCCGCTGAGCATCAATATTGATACTTACGGCACGGCCTCCATTTCCGAAGACAGATTGCAGCACCTGCTGGAAGAAAGCGGTATCTTTGATTTCCGCCCGGCGGCGATCATCAGCAATCTCGCACTCACCGAACCCGCCGCCAACGGCTGGAGCTTCCTGGAAAGTGCGGCTTACGGCCATTTCGGAAGGGAACAGTTCCCGTGGGAAAAGACCGACAAAGCCGAAATTCTTCGTCAATACGCGCAAAAAGGATAAATGACCATGAGTAAACTGATCGGAGTGGGAGCGGCCTTAGTCGACAGCCTGGCTTATGTTCCGGAGTCTTTCCTGCAGACCATTGACGGTGGCAAGGGTGGCATGGAGCTGGTCGATTTTCCGGCCTTGCAGGAGATCGTCCAGCGTCTGCCGGAGAAGCCTTATCGGGCCCCTGGCGGTTCCGCCGCCAACACCGTCATGGGAGCGGCCAGACTGGGGAGCGAATGCGCCATGCTGGCGAAGACCGGCGAAGATGAAGCCGGCACTTTCTATCGCGGCCAGTTCGCCGAAGCGGGAGTGGATGTCAGCCGTTTCAAGACCGACTCGGCGACCCCGACAGGCACATGTCTGTCCTTGATCACTCCCGACAGCCAGCGCACCATGCGCACATTCCTCGGCGCTTCCGCCACTCTGGAGCCGACAGAAATCAGGGTGGAGGATTTTCAAGGCTGCGGCCACCTTCACCTGGAGGGATATCTGCTGTTTAATCAGGACTTAATGACTCGCGTTCTGGATTGCGCCCGGCAGGCGGGATGCAGGGTCAGTCTTGATTTAGGAGCTCCAGAAGTAGTGCAGGCGGCCGCCGACACACTGCCGGAGCTGCTCCGGGAGAAAGTTGATATGGTCTTCGCCAACGAGGACGAAGCGGCCGCTTTTTGCGCATCCGGCAAGGATGATCTTCGCACCGCTCTCGAAGAGATGGGGCAGCTGTGCGAAGTGGCCGCGGTCAAGCTGGGAGCCGAGGGCTCCCTGATTCGTCGCGGCGGTGAGACGGTGGAAGTTCCCGCCCTGCGGGTGCAGGCGGTGGACACCACCGGCGCCGGTGATTTATGGGCGGCTGGATTCCTCCACGGTCTTCTCCGAGGCGAGTCGACGCGCCGGGCCGGAGATCTCGGCGCCCGGCTGGGAGCCGAAGCGGTGAAAACCACAGGCGCCGCACTTAGCGACGAAGTATACAATCAGGTGAAAAAAGATTTCAACCTGCAATAAGAATGAAGTGTAACTAACTAATCAAGGAAATATTATTGATGAATATTGTAAAAACTGATAATTACTGGATTGCTGATCCTAGTCTGGCTGAATTCGGCCGGAAAGAAATTGAAATCGCCGAGAAGGAAATGCCCGGACTGGTGTCCCTGCGGGAGACCTACGGCGCGCAGCAGCCTCTCAAAGGGGCTCGTGTAAGCGGCAGTCTGCACATGACAATTCAGACAGCTGTGCTGATAGAAACACTGACCGCTCTGGGAGCTGATGTTCGCTGGGCATCCTGTAATATCTTCTCAACCCAGGATCATGCCGCAGCGGCCATCGCCGCCACTGGTGTGCCGGTTTTTGCCTGGAAAGGCGAGACCCTGGAAGAATACTGGGAGTGCACCTTGCAGGCGCTGACTTTTCCCGGCGGCAAAGGGCCGCACCTGATTGTTGATGACGGCGGCGACGCCACCCTGATGATCCATCTCGGTTATCAGGCCGAGGATGACCCGCAGGTTCTTTCTCAGGAAGTGGAAGCAGAAGACGAGAAATGTCTTTTCGAGGTTTTGCAGAGAGTGCTCAAGGAAGATTCCGATTTCTGGCATCGTGTAGCCAAGGAATGGAAAGGTGTTTCTGAAGAGACCACCACCGGTGTCAACCGCCTGTACCAGATGCACAACAAAGGCACCCTGCTGACACCGGCGATCAACGTCAATGACTCGGTGACCAAGTCAAAATTCGACAACCTCTACGGCTGCCGGGAATCCCTGGCTGACGGCATCAAGCGGGCGACTGATGTGATGGTCGCCGGTAAATACTGCCTGGTTTGCGGTTATGGTGATGTCGGCAAGGGTTCGGCCCAGTCACTGCGCGGCTTCGGTGCCCGTGTGGCGGTTACCGAAATCGACCCGATCTGCGCTTTGCAGGCGGCGATGGAAGGTTTTGAAGTTGTGCGTATTGAAGACGTGGTTGATCAAGTCGAAATCTTCGTTACCGCCACCGGTAATCGGGAAGTGATCACGGCTGAACACATGAGCAAAATGCGCGATCAGGCGATAGTCTGTAATATCGGTCACTTCGACAACGAGATCGAAGTCGCCAAGCTGAAGAAACTGGATGGTGTCGAGCATGTGCCGATCAAGCCGCAGGTGGACAAGTACGTCTTCCCGGACGGACACTCGGTTATCCTGCTGGCCGACGGCCGGCTGGTTAATCTGGGCTGCGCCACCGGCCATCCCAGTTTTGTCATGAGCAATTCGTTCACCAACCAGAGCCTGGCTCAGATTGATCTTTGGAATAAAGATTATGAAATCGGCGTTTACTGCCTGCCCAAGCATCTGGACGAAGAGGTGGCTCGGCTGCATCTTGACAAGCTGGGCGCGCGCCTGACAAAGCTGGCCCAATATCAGGCCGATTACATCGGCGTACCGGTGGAAGGACCCTATAAGTCCGACCATTATCGGTACTAAGCCGGTTTAGTTGTAGAAACTGAAAATAAAAAGGTGAACCTCTTCCTGAGGTTCACCTTTTTTTGTGGACTGCATTTTCCGCGAAGATTAAGAGCTGCGATTTATCTTCATCAACTTGCATAATAATGAAAAGAAAGTATCTTCTGTACAGGCACTGTCCGCTAGTCTGAACAATTCATGAAATATTCTCTGCCGCAGGGAGTTGAACTGAAATGACCGGACCGATCAAAATTCTGCTGATTGACGATCATCAATTGGTTCGTCGCGGCTTGGCGCAGCTGATCGAACAGCAGCCGGGGCTGCAGGTTTGCGCCGAAGCAGGCACCCCCGGAGAAGCTCTCGAAGCTCTGAATTCCGCCGCCCCGGACGTACTGGTGCTTGACATTTCTCTGGGAGAACACAACGGCATTTCTCTGATTCGCGATCTGCGGGATCAGGGTTGGCGACAGCCGATTCTGGTTCTGTCGATGCATGGTGAAGCTCTTTACGCCGAAAGAGTGCTGAAGGCCGGAGCCAATGGCTACATAATGAAAGAAAAAGGAGCTGGAGAAATGATCAGCGCCATTAAACGGGTCGCCGCCGGCAACACCTATTTAAGCGAAGCCATGTACACCCGTATTCTGGCCCCTGTAGTGGGCGGAAAAGGAAAAAGCTCTCGAGCTGAAGCGCCGCCGATTCACGGCCTCACCAATCGGGAATTCGAAATTCTGGAATTTATCGGCAGCGGTGTAAAGACAAGCGATATCGCCGCTGAGTTAAATCTCAGCGTCAAAACCGTCGAGACCCATCGGGCCAATATAAAAAGCAAACTGGGACTTAAAAATTCAATTGAACTCCTGCAATACGCCACGGAATATGTCCAGCACGACAGTTATTAAACCCCGTGCGGAAAGGGTTAGCACCTGCTTTTGTGCTGCTGAAACCTTATGTGAAACACCGCGGCTATCTTAAAGCGGCGTCAGGCCGCCGCACTCCAAAGATGCTTCGCATCAGTTCGGGACACCGAGCCGAAGGCTCTTTCGGAGTGCGGTGAGCTCTCACCGCTTTGGTATAGCAGCTTATGTAACACCGGCCTACTAAGCGGTTACGTTAACGGCGACGAGAGCGGTGGACGATTAGGACACGCTTTAATCATAATCCGCTCTCGTCGCCCGCTATCGTCAATCGAGGTTTCACCCTCAGGGTATCCGGCGCATCGAGCCGGCGGCCGGGCTTGTATGAGACTTCGTGGTTTCAGGTTCCAGCCTTCAAACCCGAAAACCTGACCCCGAAACCATTCAACAAGTCTCACTATTCCGCGGACGACCCGCTCGCGCTTCAGCTTCGGCAGAAATTATCCAGCAGGGCGAGCCCCGGCCGACCGCTTTTCTCGGGATGAAACTGCACCCCAACAAGGTTTCCGTCATGCACTCCGGAGACAAAATCCACCCCGTAATCTGTATACATACAGGCTAATTCTCTTTGCGACCGCTCGGGGATATCCGGATAATAAGAGTGGACAAAATAAAATTCTGTATCTTCTTCGATCCCTTGCCATAACCGGGGGGCCGCCGTGCCGTCTACCCGATTCCATCCCATGTGGGGGATTTTGAGAGCCTGGCCGCTTTCCGACTCCCGCATGCCAGCAGGAAATCCGACAACTTCACCGGGCAGCACCCCCAAACACTCAGTGTTATCCTCCAAGCTTCGTTCAAACAGAAGCTGGTATCCCAGACATATCCCCAGAAACGGGGTCTGCCGTTCAATCACCTGGCGTAAAACAGTTATCAGCTCAAGCTGACGCAGGCTGTCCATGGCGGCTCCGGCCGCTCCCACTCCCGGAAAAATCACCCGCTCCGCCTGTTTGACCTCCTCAGGATCGGAAGTTATCTCCGCCTTATGGCCGAGACTCCGCAGTGCTCTTAACACACTCGTGCCGTTACCAGCCTGGTAATCAATTACTGCAATCATAATATTAACTCCTTAGTCTGACCCCGGAAAGGTATCGCACCCATGCTCCCGCTTGTTTCGGATGAAATTTCGGTTTTCCGAGGGAAATCGCTAGCCGTAAGCTAACGGTTTTCCTCGGAAAACCGGAAGATCGCCGAAAAAAGCGGGAGCCCTTTTCGGACGGGGTCTAGTCATCCTAACATAATCGATGTTTATAAAATTGCATTGGAATTATTCAGCCTGACTGGAAAGTTTGTCTAAATATGATAAATTGAAATTTTGATTCACTTAACCTGTTTCATTTATCAAGCATACCGAAAACACCCACTGCAGAATGACGACATAATTCCGCAATCTTTAATTAATGAACAAACCAGCAGCTTTTTATTTCTTTACATTCTATTCCGGGAGTGCAAAAGAACAATGAATCCAGATTCCGTTCTTGTTGTGGCCACGATTTCAGATGATCCGTTCGCTATTGACGTAGCTCATTATTCGGGTCAAGCCGCGGAAATATCTGACTTAATATCCCTTAAACAGTTCGCCAACAGCGAATTCTGCCCGCGGTTCATCAGCGATGAAAATGATTTTGAACATATCGGTGAATCACTGAAAGGCAAAACTGTCGTAATTGTTTCCACTTGCTGCGGCCAGAACACCCGCAATTCCCTGGCCATGCGCACCTTTTTAGTGGCCCGCGCCGCCAAAGACAACGGCGCCGAAAAAGTTTTTCTGGTGCAGCCGGATTTATTCTACAGCGCCCAGGACCGCGGACCGGGCCGGGAACATGGAGTAACTGAGTTCGAACGAAACATCCATGACTATAAAAAATTCGACGGACAGCCTTTCTCCGCCAAATTATACGGGGAACTGCTGCGTCACAGCGGGGTTGACGGTGTTGTAACCGTCCACAACCATTCCTCCTCGGTGCAGCGTTTCTTTTCGTCCATTTTCACTGACGAATTTTTTAATCTATGTCCAAGCCGGCTGTTCGCCGGATATTTAATGAAACGAGGAGTCAAAAGCCACAGCAAAAGTTCCGAACCGAAGCTGATTTTGTGCGCTCCGGACGCCGGAGCCGTCCCCTTTGTCCAGGAAGTAGGGAAGTGCGTAAAGCGAATATCACAAGACATGCTGCTGCCGCCGAGCGTCGATTATCTTTTCATGGAAAAAAAACGCGACGGCGAAAGACGGGTAAAAATGCAGCCGGCCCAGAATTCCCCCCTCGGAATGGAAAAAATCCAAGGATGCGACATTGTCGTCTTCGATGACATGGTCAGAACCGGCCACACAATCATGGAATGCTGCAATCGCCTGAGAGCCGCAGGCGCCGGCAGAATAACGTTTATTGTCACTCACTTTTACTCATCCGACGAGGTCAAAGAGAATTTAAACACCCCGGCCATCGACGAGATCATCACCACCAACACCCTGCCGACCATTCTTAATCGCGACATGCAAGGACGTCTGCGAAAAAAAATGCTGGTATTGAAAATCGAAAAATGGATCGCCCATTTCATCCATAAACATTATATGAATCTCAGTTCCAACATCGGCAGTCAATTATACGCCATCGACATCTCCTCCAAAAACCCGCGGGCCGAAGAAATGTACAGAAAACATTAATTAAGGGAATATGTATGAATCAGATTGACAAATCGCAACCTTCCGAAGATAATTCACCCGCTTGTGAGCAGGAAAATAAAAAAGGGCTGCGCGACTCCCAGGATGTAGTAAAAGCCTATCGGCGCTACGGCCGTCTTTACAACATGGTCTTCGGGCCGGTGATGGAGCCCGGACGCAAACAGGCGCTGAAGCTGATGAACTGCCAGCCGGGAGAGCGCATACTGGAAGCCGGAGTCGGCACCGGCCTGGCGCTGCCTTATTATCCCAGGGACGTGCAGATTATCGGTATTGATGTTTCGCCGGAAATGCTCCGACAGGCTCGGGAAACCATTTCCAGACACAACCTGGAAAATATTGAAATCCAGGAAATGGACGTTCAGAACCTCGAATTTAAAGATGACAGCTTTGACAAGATCGCCATCATGTACGTGGCCTCGGTTGTCCCCGATCCCAAAAAGATGATGCAGGAAGCCCGCCGGGTATGTCGCCCGGATGGCGATGTTTATGTTCTCAACCACTTCGCCAGCCGGGGCAGAATCATGCGCGGCGTGGAAAAAATAATCTCCCCCCTGGCCAATCTGGTAGGATTCCACTCGGACTTTGACATGAATCAATTCCTGACCGACGCCGAAATGGAGCTGGTAAGTGTTAAAGGTGTAAATGCCTTCGGCTACTGGAAGCTTCTGCACTTCCGCAATCGTCCGGCGGCTGACAACAAAACGCCTGAATAAACGGAGACGCAACATTGACAGCTGTTTTCCTCCGTTTATGCGCGGTTTTCCTCATGATCGTCCTCGGCTGGACCGCCCGCAAAAGACTGGTCATAGACAGTGCCGCGACCGCCAAAATGGCGCGCTTGTTGATTAACTTCATCTATCCGGCTCTTATTTTCAGCACCATTGTCACCAATTTCACTCTGTCTTCTTTAAGAGAGAAATGGCTTCTGCCAGTCGGCGCCTTCATGATCATGGCCACCGGTTTCATTATCGGCTGGCTCTGCATCAGTCTTTACGGCGGGCGTTCTTCCCCTCAGGGTCGAGCGTTTCATTTTCAATCCACAATCAACAACTACTCTTTTCTGGTGATGCCTCTGGCCTATTTTTACTGGGGAGAGATCGGCCTGGCGAAAGTGGTGCTTTCCACTCTCGGCAGCGAGGTCGCCATGTGGTCCTTAGGGGTGTTCTCTCTAAACCAAACCCGCCTCTCCCTGGGGTCACTGCGCCAGTTGAACTCGCCGCCGATTATCGCCATTGTTGTTGCTTTAGCGGCGGTCACAGTAAGAGACGCGATTATCCCGCCATTGTCCTCCAGCATTTCCTTTATCGACGGCGGTCAAGAGTTATTGCTCTCTTTATGGGAAGCGCTGCTGGAAGCCTTCAGCATGTTCGGCGCCGCTACCATCCCTTTGGCCATGATAATAGCCGGAAGCCGCATCGCCGATCTGCGACCATCGCAGATGTTTCACTGGCGACAATGGGGCGTGGCCTTTGTACGACTGCTGCTGGTGCCGGCAATCGCGCTCTTCTGGATAGTATGGCTGCCGATACCGGGCAACATCGCCATGATCCTGTTTCTGGTCGCGGTCATGCCCTCGGCGGTCAACACGGTGGCCGTCAGTGAAATTTTCAAGGCGGATGTGGAGTTCGCCAGCGCCAGTGTCATGCTTACTCATATCTGCTGCCTGCTGACGATCCCCTTTTGGCTGTCCATAGTACTGGATGTGGTCTAGCATGTTTGCGAGGGAGCTGAAGTGCTTAGAAGAGAGGCGTGGAGACCATGACACTTAATCCCGCAATTCATCGAACACTTGAGCCCACCCTTAGTTGGTTACGCTTAAACCACCTGCTTCGTCGGTATTGGGTATGAAAGACGACCACAATGTACCCACAAATTCTGCTGACGAGGCAAATAGATTTCGTTTCTTGACCGAAAACAAGGAGAAAGCATTATGAATATGCCTGAAATGTCCTCCTGGTGCCTGGAATATCAAGGCTGGGAGCCGAAGCAGCAACAGCATCGGGAAGCTCTATGCACCCTAGGGAACGGCCGTTTCGCCACCCGCGGCGCATTCGCCGGCGCCAAAGCGGATGACATCCATTATCCCGGCACTTACCTGCACGGCGGCTACAACCGGCGGACAAGCACTGTCGCCGGCCGTCAGATAGAAAACGAAGACCTGGTGAATCTGCCTAACTGGCTGTGTCTGAACTTCAAACCGGAGAATGGAGAATGGCTGGACTTCAATCAGGTTGAATGGCTGGACTTTCGTCAGACCCTCGACATTCAAAACGGCATACTTTCTTATTATCTACATTTCCGCGACCAGGGAAAACGGGAAACAAAACTGACAACTCGCCGCATAGTCCACATGGCGGACGCATATTTGGCCGCCATGGAATGGCAACTGCTCCCGGTTAACTGGTCTGAGCCGATAATCGTACGTTCCGCCATCGACGGACAGGTGGAAAACCTTGGAGTGACTCGCTACCGTAAACTGGAAACAAAGCATCTGGAACCTTTGGAGACATGTCAGCTCACCCCTGATATCCTGCTTTTACGCTGCACCACCAATCAATCCCGACTGGATTTAGCACAGACAATTCGCACCCGAATCATGCATAACAGCCGACAGGTTGATGAATCGCGGCAGCTGCTGCAAGAGAATGGATATATCGGTCAGGATATATATTTTGAAGTTGAGGAAGGACATTCTGTGAAGATAGAAAAAATCAGCGCCCTCTATTGCGGTTCCGACCGGGCGATCAGTGAGCCGGGGCTGGCGGCGAACAGCAAAGTTTTCCGCGCCGGCGATTTTGAAGAATTGCTCGACACTCATAAACAGGCTTGGCAGCGTTACTGGCGAACCTGTGATATCCAGTTGAAAACAGGCGAAGCCAGCCAGGAGCAGATGATTCTGCGGCTCCACATATTTCATTTACTGCAAACCACTTCCACGCATTCAATTGATCTGGATGCCGGGGTGCCCGCCAGAGGCTTGCATGGAGAGGCCTATCGCGGCCACATCTTCTGGGATGAACTGTTTATCTTCCCAGTCATCAACATGCATATGCCGAACCTCACCCGCTCCCTGTTGATGTATCGCTACCGCCGCCTTCCCGAAGCGCGTTGGGCGGCCCGTCAAGAAGGGCTGGAAGGTGCCATGTACCCCTGGCAGAGCGGCAGCGACGGCCGGGAGGAAAGCCAAACCGTGCATTTAAACCCCAAGTCCGGCCGCTGGGTACCGGATCATACCTATAAACAAAGACATATAAACGCCGCTATCGTCCATAATATCTGGCGTTACTACCAAAACACCAACGATACTGAATTCATGGCGGTTGCAGGAGCTGAAATGGTCCTCAGCATTGCCCAGTTCTGGGCCAGTGCCGCCGTATTCAACCCCGAAAAAGGCCGTTATGAAATACGCGGAGTGGCCGGCCCGGACGAATTCCACACTGGTTACCCCGACAACGACGAACCTGGACTCAACAACAACGCCTACACCAATGTCATGGCCGCCTGGTGTCTGCAGCTCGCCGGCGGCATTCTTAATCTGCTCTGCCCAACCCGTAAAGAAACTCTCTTGCAAAAATTGAAAATCGATCAAGAGCAGATCACCCGCTGGCAGGATATCAGCCGCAAAATGTTCATACCTTTCCATAACCAGGGGATCATCAGCCAGTTTGAAGGCTATGAAGAACTGGAAGAACTGAACTGGGAAGAACTGCGCCGGCAGCACGGAGACATTCAGCGCCTGGACCGGATTCTGGAAAAAGAAGGCGATGACATCAATCGCTACAAAGCCAGCAAACAAGCCGATGTTCTAATGCTTTTCTATCTCTTTTCCTCTGAACAGATAAAAAAACTGTTTAGTTTTATGGGGTACGAATTCACCCCGGAAATGATTCCCCGTAACATCGAATATTACCAGCGGCGCACCTCTCATGGCTCGACTCTGAGCAATCTGGTTCACTCCTGGGTCGAGGCCCGCTCCGACAGGGAACGTTCCTGGGATCTGTTCGGCAACGTTTTGGTAAGCGACCTGGCCGATGTGCAGGGGGGCACCACCAGTGAAGGCATACACCTGGGCGCCATGGCAGGCACAGTCGATCTGGTGCTGCGCTGCTACAGCGGCCTGGAGCTGCGAAACAATATACTGTGGCTGAATCCGATGCTGCCGAAAGAAGTCAGGGAAATCAAGTTGAAAATTCATTATCGCGGTCACTGGGTGGCAATCCTAGTCAATCATCAAAAACTGACCGTCTCATTGGACTCGGGCCCCTGCCCTCCTATAAGAATCGGCTGTGAAGGCCAAATTCACACGCTTGAACAAGGACAGTCGAAAGACCTGCTCAATCCTTATTCAAACTCACAAAAGGATAAGTGAAATCTCGCCAATAGATATTGACACAACTTTTCTTGCATATTGTCATGAATCAGAGTATATTGCCATATAACTCTGCCGTCGGCGCTTTTGCTCCCGGATACCCCGGAGCAGAAACAGCGGTTAACGAGATCGGCGACGATAATGGTGAACGATTATGAGACTCGTGATCCGTTCTCGTCGCCGTTATCGTCAACCG
>PUNB01000148.1 GCA_003552565.1 Lentisphaerota bacterium | reverse complement strand
TTTGGTTAAAATCATTCAGAAGGTTACTGGAGACGGCAAACAGGAAAGCAAATCTCAACATCAGCGTTCCCGTTCACAGTACGGGGTTCACAGTCTGCGCCATACTTTCGCCACCGAAGCCGCCAGAGCGGGAGTTCCTCCGGTTTATCTCAGTCTTATGACTGGCGACACATTGCAGACTTTGCAGCGTTTCTATGTGAAAATCGGCTATAACCGGCCGCCGGTTGTCGGCTTTGAGTATATTTCCCGTATGATTGAAGCTCAAGAATCAGTGGAGCCGGAGCGTGAAAAACTTCGCACTCTGATAGATGAAATGCCGATCTCCAGTGTTCGTGAACTGCTGGCCATTGCTGAGGGCGGACAGCTTCTTCTTGAGCAGGGAGAAGAGAGCAAGTAGAGATATTCAGTTCTTTGCGACTGTCTAAATGCCCCAGTCCTTCCCGAAAGTTCGAGCGTTATTTTCTGGTTTTCCTCCGGCCTGCTGTCATGCTATCACGGTTCATTCCGGCAAGCCTCGGCTATCTTTCGTATTCTGGACAGCAGTCCGGGGTCAAGTGTCGAACTCGTTCGCCATTTCTCTTCCTCTCCAGATTCATTGCCGCAATTCGGTATTAACCTTACCCATATTGTTGTGAGGAATTTATCTCTGTTTATCTCGTTTTCCCGGCAGTGCCGCAAAAGTGCCCATGCAGCGCCCGCCGGGCAGTCCGCCGGGTCTGGCAGGGGATTGTCCAGATTGTCGGCAACCCAGCGGATAACGGTGCTTTCCTTCGCTTTTCTGTCGGCCAGCTCCGGCGGCATGGGCGGCACCGGTTCGCTTTCCGGCGGCAGCAGTTCCCGCAATGCCTGACTGTTTGCCTGGGCGGCCGCCAGTCCGTTATCACGGAGTTTGTCCCTGCGTCTTCTGAAGGTTCTCCACAGACCGGCCTTTTCAAGCCGTTGTCGAACTGTTTGGTTTATGTGTCCGGGCATCTCATGTCCTCATAATAACTTGAAGAGTATCGTGCGCGCGCGAAGGCGGAAGCTTAGCGGCCTATCCCCCCTCTCCATGGACTTCTTTCCCTTTTTCCCCTTCCCTCTTTCACGCGCGTACATACAGGCAAAAACAGGGAAAAATAGGGATTTGCGAGTTAGCGGGGGAAGTGGGGAATAAAGTATATAAACTCTCTCTTTTTCTACTCAAAACCCTTAAAAACTTCTTTCCCCCTTCATTCCCCTTTGTTCCCCGTCGAAAAATTTTTCAACCATTTTATCGGGGGGAACAAAGGGAACAAAGAGGGAACAAAGTCAATGGCTTTGCTCCGCGAGAGAATAGAGTATTCCCGGCCTTCCTCCGGCGGCGGCATTGTCTTGCATGTTGAGTTCCTCAGTCTGAAGCAGCGTGGAAATAATCGCGTCAAAGTCTTTCGCCTTCATTTTTGACTTTTTCAACAGCTGGCCTCGCAGCATCGAACCGCCAGACCGTCGAAGAATTTCAAGCACTCGCTGGCATTCCTTCTGGAATTGTGAATCAACGCATGACCTGGCCGACCAGAGCATCTTTCTGGCGTGATGCAGCACAAAATCTATGGCCCCCTCCACCGCAGCCTCGGTAATGACCGGCTGTTCATGGTTTTCGCTTGCCGCGTACAGCAGAGAGAGCTTATGCATGTTTTCAATGGCGCGAGACCATATTGCCATGCGCACCTCATCTCCAGCCGATTCCGCCGCCTTGTACTGGCAGTCTATATAGTTGTCGAAGTCCTTCAGTGCTTTTCGGGTATTGCCGTCGGCTGTTTGCACCACTGAAGGCTGCGGCGTGATCATCGACAAATCTCCGCCTGGGCTGAACTCCCGCCACCATTCGGCTTTTTTCTTGAGACTATCCGGTATCTTGACAGCCTTCGGCTCCCCCCCGCGTTTTCTCGGGCCGGATTCCATTATCAGACAACGGGAGAAAAAGCCGTTGACAAGCATGTTTTCCGAGATTGCGTCATGGAAGACCGAGGGCACGGCGGTGCCGAAAAGAACCAGATGCGGCTGATCGATGCTGATCCCCTCCTGGCCTGCTTTCCTGCGCATCGGAAAGATAGAGCTGGAGCTTGAATAAAGCTTGAGCAGGGTTGACTGCACACGGCGGAAGCGTCCTTCTTTATCGCCGTTGACCGAAGCCAGGTATTCACTTATTTCATCGGTCTGATAAAGCATCGACCGATTAACCTGCAAGGCATCCTCCAGTCCTTCTGAAGAAGCGAAAGAATCACCGAGGGCTCCGGTCATGCCGATTTCCCGAAGCAGCGCAGCGTTGACTTTGCGCGGGTAGTCTTTACCGGCTCCGCTGGGTGCGAGAACGATAACATAGAGATTAGTCCTCGCATCGCCTTCTGTTCTCACTTTGCCGCCTGTCAGCAGAGCAAGCACGGCCAACGCTCCGGCGAAAGCGGCCGTTTCATTCGGAAAGGGTGCTCTTTCCATGCTTATCGCTTTGACTTCATTGATGAAGCCGGGCACATTCAGCATACAGGACGGAAAGGGGCCTGGATCGGCGCGCGGCACATCCTTCGCCGTTTCCTTTGAAAGCGATTGATTATTCCGGTTGTCCTTTCTCAGCGAGCGGGCTTCTTCCATTTCCGGTGCCGGAGTGTCATTGTCCGCTTTATGAGCGGTGCCGGCGGAATCGCTGTCATCACTTCCCGGCGGCGGAGCGTCCTCTTCGCCTTCATACCAATAAGGCTTATCTATTCCCAGCTTGCGGTCTCTTTCGGCTTCGTAT
The DNA here is from genome assembly GCA_003552565.1 of Lentisphaerota bacterium. Classification (GTDB taxonomy): domain Bacteria; phylum Verrucomicrobiota; class Lentisphaeria; order Oligosphaerales; family PUNB01; genus PUNB01. Next base: position 7,860 of record PUNB01000148.1, on the reverse strand, counting down.
TCCTCAAGCCGTTGCCGACGCTCTTCAATTATCTCCGGAGTCGGTTCCGGCGGTTCAGGTTCGACTTCCCGCAGGTTCTCCAGAGCGGTTACAGGACCGCGGTGTTCAATATCATCTATGATCTTATAGATTCTGTCCGCCGCCTCTTCATGCCCGTTGGTTCTATACTCATCCCTGAGTATCGTTATTTCGACCTTCAAGTCTCCAAGAGCGTTCTCTGCTTCGGCAGAACTTTCTGGCCGGTGTTTTGCGCAAACCTCGGCAGCTTTCCCGTAGTTTGCCTTATAGACCCTGTCTCTGTCTTTGTTAATCCCGGCAAGGAAACCGTTCTTTTTATTAAACGGAATCGGCCTTTCTTGTCCTTCCGGGTGCCTGTACGGGCTTGGCGGAAGATGAAACCCGCAACTCAAAGGGTGCCTGGACTTCCAGGCGCGAACTTTTGAGAGATGCTTTTCAGTATCGCCGCGGGGATTGGCCACTTCGGAGAGAAGACTTGTAAAAGAAAATCCCCGGCGGGAAACCTCGGCTGTTTCAGCGTAATCGGCAAGTCCATGGGTCAGTCCGCGTAAAGCGGCATCAGTGTGTTGTCGGTCAGTCATCGGCCAGTCCTCCTTTCCCCGCCATTGCGTCTATATCCTCTGCCGATATTCGCAGGCTCTTGGCCTTTCCGGGGCGGAGATAACGGCGTGTCAAGGTTCCGTCGTCCAGCATCCGGAGAACTGTTCTTCGAGAGCAGCCAAGTCGTTCAGCCGCCTGCTTGGTTGTCAGAAGTCTAACACTTTTTTCTTTAGGGGCAGTGTCTTGGCCGCTTTTTCTCGCTGCTTCTTGTAGAGCCTTCATAACCGCCTTGGCTTCAATTTGGGGAAGGGCTCCGGTCTTCCCCATGCTCAGAGCCATAGCTCCGACTGTTTCCGCCGTTGTTAAACTGATTCTTACAGACATTGTCATAATCCCTATAGTTGGTTCGACGCTGTATTGGCGGCCGGCTGGAAGGAACCGGCTCTTTTTGACCTATGCGCCGTTATAAATAGGGAGTTCTGTGCATGTCTTTGCGTTTTGATTAACCTTACAAGGCTGAAAACCATTAAGCCTTTTGCGTTTTCCTTTGCGTTATGAGTTTTTGGTTATGTTTTATGGTGTCCCGCTGTACAAGTTTGTCATAGTGCCTCAAAGTTGTTAGAGGGTTCCGGTTGCTCTATCCCGAGTTCCCCGATATAGATAATCCATAAATTGTATAGTAAAGACTTTTCCTTCTTGTGCTTATTGTTGTCGAAATGCCTGGAAACTGTTGAGGGAGATACGCCGACCGCTCTGGCCAGCTCAGCTTTTTTAAGTATCAGCTTTTCGCAAGGAGTTCCTTTATTAAACTTTTCCATTTCCCTTGTTATAATCTCAATAGCCTTACCCTGCCATTCACCGTTTTTGCGCCTCTCTGTTTCTTTCTTCTCGGATTTTTCCTGGTTTCCGTTTCCGCCGCCTTCCCACCGTTCCTTGACTTCACGCCAAAGACATTTCAGGTATTCCACTTTCTGTGTCCAAAGCTCCGGCGGTATGTCCATGGTTTCCCATAATACTTGCACTGGAACATCCTTGGGGTAGGAAGTCAGCTTGAAAAACCTATTCCTAATCTTTTTATCTAGTTCCCTTTCCGCCACATGCTGGGCAAGGCAGGCCAAAGTAGTGACTGCCTGGTCTTCCCTTGTCTGCTTTGATTCGGGGTCGTTCTTGTCTTCCTCCGTCAGCTCGTCGGGGTCGGGGTTGTCCTTGAGCCATTGCGCCTCTTTTTCCTTGTATTCCTGTAAGTGTTTCTTTTGTTCCTCTTCAAAGCGGCGGCATTTGTTCTGGTAGTCCGCTTTTTGCTTATCTGTCATTTGCTCTAACTCTTCTTTAGTGTATTCAGGCGGGCAATCTGAATAGTCAGGTTCAGGATTCGGAAGAGCTTCAGTCATTTTACGGTAGTACTCAGCTTCAATGGCCAGGTAACGACAACAAGCGTCGTTCACCTCTTGCTTTCGCTCTCTAGCCATTTGAGAGAACTCAATGGCGATTTCCCATATTTCCGCTGGAACTTCATTCATCCTTCGGGTTCCTTCCCTTTGTCGCTGGGGGTTTCTGCTTCTCATCATTAATGAAATTGGCCATCTTTTCGCGTGTGTCACGTTCGACCTTGCTTTCCGGCGCGGCATGCCAGCCGTCCCGTTCCGCCACTTCCAGCAGATCGGTAATACCGGCCAGTTCTTCGGCTTCGCTGTCGTCTAACTCCGGCTTTGCCGCAAGCTTCCGGCGGCGTTCGAGAACAGGCTTCAAGTCCTCGAACCGAGATGACACGGCAGTCGCATCTCCTTCTTCGATCGCGGTATTAATTTCGCGTACAGTGCGTTCAGGCAGGTTGCTTTTCATAGTAGACCCCTTGGCGGCCTTTTCGCCGCCGCCTGGGCGTTCGGTTAATAGCATTGTCTTTCTTCGACTTCAGTGCCGTCGCTCCCGGCCTTTTCATAGACGGAGCGTTGAAACATGTCAGTCAGTGCTTTCCGGCGGTACTCGGCATCCATTTGCCATGGGAACTCCGCGTCCGGTGTCCATTCCTCAAGGAACTCTTCCCAACACCATGCAATCAAGGCCGTCACCTCGAACTCGGAAAGTCTTTCGATTATGCTTTTACACGCCGGATCGACAAGGCTGCTTTCGTACAGACTTGTGTGCGGGTTTAGCGTATGGCGGCAGTACGCATAGCACTCCCAGGGGGTACGGCACAATTCACCGTTGTCCAGATTAGCGTCCTCCGCGGCGTTAACCGAGGCTTCCACCGCGTTAAGCAATTCAGTCCATCGGTGGTTCATGCAGCGTTCTATCATGTTCATAATGTCGTACCCCCTGAAAGGTGTTGCCTCAGCCGGCCAGCATCTTGGCCAGCTTCAGCGTTGGCAGTCCAACAAGAGATTCGCATCGGTGCCCGCGGAGCGAAAGCTCTTCGACAAAGGAAGAACGTGTTTCGGCATCATTATCCATTGCGGACGCGATTCTGGATTGAGCGGCTGCGGGCAGTTTCTGGAAAGTCTCAATAAGGAGGGTGGTTTGGATTGCTTTTTCCATAAGATGAAGTTTCCTTTTCAAACATATAGTGTCCCGCCGGAAAGGCAAGCAACCTTGTCGCTGTCGGCGGCACCCGTTACAGCTATCCCGGCGAGACACTACAGGTATGACAATCTTTTACGCCGGTTCGACGCCACTCGAACCATGATTGACGGCGGCTGGCGTTGCTTGCACCAGTCAGTACACCATAATGCCTTAAATAAGTCCTGCAAGCTGTGGTGTGAATTTTCCTCTGATGTTCCGTCGATACCCCACAGGTGAAGCCGCGGGAATTTGATTTTTGTCAGGAACGAGGTAACTTAACATCCTTTGCCGCCGATGGCCGGGGGGGCGTGGTAAAAGGGGGCAGATCGACCGGAGTCCCGTTTCCTTTTTTGAAAAAAAACTCCGCTCGTTCGCTTGAAGATTTGTTTTTCTGAAGAGCGTCGGCCAAGACAGGCGAAGTGCGGGCAGTTCAATTGTTGAGTTATCTACCCGGATTGTTGAGTTACAAGATCAGTCCTGGAAACACATCCTTTCCGCTGTTCTTCATGCTTCCCGGCGTAATTTAATTCATTTGGCTTGTCATTGAGACCCTTAACAACCGCTGCTTTATGCACGGTTCAAGTTCAAAACGACAGTTGAGTTATCGTTGAGTTATTAAACCAAAAAAAACGACGGCCATTGATGACAATGACCGCCGTTTGAACTAGGAATTGGTAGCGGGGGCAGGATTTGAACCTGCGGCCTTCAGGTTATGAGCCTGACGAGCTACCTAGCTGCTCCACCCCGCAATACATGTTCTTTGCGCAAAGTGGTGTTAATATAAACAGAAAAATGAAGAATGCAAACTGAAATATGATTTTATTTTGAAATTGAATGAGGAATGTGAATTATGGCTGGTTATTACGTAATCGTTGCAAGCGCCTCTAGGGCTCGTTTTTTTAATTTGCGTCCGCGAGAGATTCCGGAAATGGAATCAGGCCCGAATCTAGTTGAAGAGGACAAACTCGAAAATCTGGAAGGTGAATTGCCGGACCGGGAGGTCTTTTCTTCACCGAAGAGCGGGCGTCATCGGGATCCGGTCGGCGGCAGCGGCGCCGGACACGGATATGATGATCATCGTCAGGAACATCGCCGGGAGCTGGAGAAGCATTTCGCCGAGAAAGCGGCGGAAAAGGCCGTCAGTTCAGCCAAACAAGCTGGAGCGGAGAAACTCGTGCTGGCGGCTGAATCCCGGATGCTGGGGCTCTTCAGACCCATGTTTAAGGAAATGGAAAAGCGTGGAATCGAATTGATTGAGCATGACGCTGATTTAGTGAATTATTCCACCGAGGAAATACACCGGCACCTGGCGAAAAGACAACTGCTGCCGGAAAAGAAACCGCCGCGAAGATGATGAAAGCTGGAAATACTCATTCGGGCGATTACATTACTTCTTTTTCGGCGGAAACTCATAACTATAATACGGAAAAAGATTTTCTTCATCTATACTAAGGACAAGCGGATATGGCTGTTGATGAAATTGTATTGCAAGCTTCCACCCGAACCGAGTTCGGCAAGGGGCCCTCTCATCGTTTGCGGGCGCGGGGGATGGTTCCCGCGGTGGTCTATTCTCATGGAAATACCGGCGCTCATTTGAGTCTGCCTTATGCGGACGTGGCCTCGGTGGTCAATCATGTGGGTCTGCTTTCCCTGAAAGTGGATCAGAAAAAGAAGCCGATCACCGCGGTGATCAAGGATCATCAGATTGATGTAGTGCGCGGCCACATTATTCACGTGGATTTTCAGGAGGTGCGCGCTGACGAGGTGATTACCGCGACCATTCCGATTCATCCGTTCGGAGAGCCTGCCGGCGAAGCTCACGGCGCCATTATGGATCAGCAGCTGCATGAGATAGATATAAGCTGCCCGGCCAATCGGATGCTGGAGTATCTTGATGTGGATGTTTCCGAAGTTGACTTGGAAAAGCCGATGCTGGCCGGGGACATACAGCTGCCTGAAGGCATAGAGCTGCAAACGGATCCCGAGGAAACCGCCTTCAGTATGTACATGCCGCGGGAGGAGGAGGAAGAAGAAGCTGAAGAAGAAGCCGGTGAAGAAGGCGAAGAAGAACCGGAAGTGATCGGTAAAGGTAAGGAAGAAGAGCCCGAGGCCGAAGAAGAATCATAAGGCTTCGATAAAATTACATGTTTGGCGGCCGTTATAAGGTGGCGAATGATGATCGGGTGTCGATGATTGTCGGATTGGGGAATCCTGGTCCGAAGTACGAAGATACGCGTCACAATGCCGGCTTTATGGCGGTTGACAGGCTTCGGAGAACAGCCGGACAAACAGTTCGCGAACGGCATCGCTACAGCAGTGAAATTTTTCATTGGCGCTACGGCGGCCGGTCAATGGTTATCCTGAAGCCGATGACTTTTATGAATTTGAGCGGTCCCGCGGTAGCCAAGGCGGCGCGGGTCTACAAGGTGCGGCCGGAAAATATTCTGGTGGTTTACGATTGTCTGGATTTACCTTTGGGCCGCCTCAGGTTTCGTTTGGCCGGATCCAGCGGCGGCCATAAAGGCATGGAGTCGGTGACAGCCTCGTTAGGCACTCGCTCCATCCCGCGTTTAAGGATCGGAATAGACCGGCGAACAGAGGATTCCACCGCTGATTATGTGCTGTCTAAATGGCGGCAGGAAGAAAGAGGTCTGCTGGAGGCGGTGCTCGATCAGGTGTCGGAAGCAGTGCTTGCCGCGTTGCGACAGGGGGTGGAGGCGGCGATGAACAAGTATAACTCGAAGATGGTGAATACCGAATCGAGCGATTGAAATTCAAAAAGAAAGTCAGGAGACAGGTTTTGAAGACTTACGAAGCAGTTTTTATTTTGAATGAACGGCAGGTTAAGGATGGCGGAGAGGCGCTGACGCAGGAAATAGTTGAGCATTTGACTAATCTCGGCGGCCGTATTCTGCGCCAGGAGAACATGGGGCGTCGGCAGTTCGCGCGTCCGATTAACAAACAGACAACCGGTATTTATCTGAATTTTGTTTTTGAAATGGCCCCGGATAAGGCCAATCAGATAGCCGACCGGTATCAGTTGAATCCGTCAGTCACCCGGGTCGGTGTTCTGAATTATGAAGGCCCGCCGGTGAAAAGCTGAGTATGGCAATGATATATAAAGGAGACGATTCGCTATGGCTAACAGTCTGAATAAAGTCATCTTAATGGGAAATCTGACCCGCGATCCTGAATTGCGCCAGGTGGGGGAGAATAATTCGGTCTGTAATTTAGGCCTGGCGATGAACCGGCGCTTCACCACCAGCAGCGGAGAAGATCGGGAAGAAACCTGTTTTGTCGATGTCGAAACATGGGGCAGGGTGGCGGAAAACTGCAACCGTTACTTGAGCAAAGGCAGGCCGGTTTTAGTCGAAGGCCGTTTGCGCCAGGATCGGTGGGAGGACAAGGAAACCGGGGCGGCCCGAAGCAGACTGCTTGTAAGAGCGGAAAATGTGCAGTTTCTGACTCTCGGTCAATCGGAACGCTCTCAGAACGACGAAGGCGGGAGCCGCCGCGACGGTCCTTCGGTCAATGAATCAGCTTCCCGAGCCGTCGGTCCCGATGATTGGGGCGGCGATGACTCTGGAGCTTCTTCCAAGGAAGATGATATACCGTTTTAATGCAGCCAATAGAAAATTAGAAAAACACACTAGGGAGTTGAGTTTTAATGGCACGAACAATGCGCAGAGACAGGCAGCGTAAGCGTCGGCGGTTGAGCCGGATTAAAGTATGCCGTATGTGTGAGCATGGGATAAATTTCATCGATTTCAAAGATGTCGACACCTTGCGTCGTTATCAAACCGAGGAAGGGAAAATTCTGCCGCGTCGGATCACGGGCAACTGCTATGTTCATCAGAAAATGCTGAGAAGGGCGATTAAGAAAGCGCGGAACCTGGCAATGGTCAAATAACCCGAGTTTTTGTACAACAGAATTGTGGACTTTAAGAACAGCTGGAGCTTATATTTATGGCGGTTGAATTGATACTTTTGGAAAATGTCGACTCTTTGGGAAATATCGGCGAAAAAGTACGGGTGGCCGATGGTTATGCCCGTAATTTTCTTTTGCCCAGGAATTTGGCTTCACCGGTGACCAAGGAGGCCTTGGATAGAATAGAGGCTCGCAAGCGGCAGTTGCAGAAGGAATATGAAAATCAGCTGGCTGCCGCTCGCGATTTGGCGAAAAAAATTGGTTCCATGTCAGTGACCATCCCTATGGAAGCTAATGAACAGGATAAGCTTTACGGTTCCGTCGGGCCGCAGCGGATCGCTGACGCATTGGCCCAGGAAGGGGTGGAAATAAAACGAGATTGCGTGATTCTGGAAGAGCCGATCCACGAACTGGGAATATACAGCGTTGATATAAAACTGCGGCCGGAAGTGGAAACTAAGCTGAAGGTCTGGGTGTTTAAGGCTTGATTTTGGGTAAGGGCGGAAGGCTGAGGGAGGAAACCTGAAGGCTGAAAGCTTAAACCCCGGAACTCCGAACCCTGTGATTTGTAATGTGTAATGCGTAATCACAAGCACCGATGGGATAACCAAACCAACCTTGTCTAGGGTTTCACAAAACTCTTTTTCCCTAAGTCCGAATGCTTATGTGAAACACCGGGTTTGATAGCCACAAAAAACACAATTTTGAATGTTGAATATTGAATGGTGAATTTTGAAGTGGAAGCACTTGGTCTGTCAGGAACTTCAACATTCAGAATTCAAGATTCAATATTCATTATTTGTCAGGGTATCAGG
>PUNB01000031.1 GCA_003552565.1 Lentisphaerota bacterium | reverse complement strand
TTGTGTTTCACCTAAGCCCAACCGCCGGCGCGGGGCGACACATACCCCGAGGAGAGACTCGGGTGTTACAACTCTTTGTCGTGCACTTTTTTCGATTCATTTTTTTGTTTTCGACAAGGTGCGAGACAAGGTGCGAGACAAGGTTATATATACGAAGTCTCACATAAGCTGATCATACCAGCACCAGTTTGCCGCGGACATGGCCGTTTTGGCTGATTTTTTGAGCTTCAGCAGCCGCATCCAGCGGAAATGTTTTTTCTATATGAACACAAAGTTCTTTTCTTTCAGTCATTTGACCAAGATGATCAAGCTGTTCGCGATCAGGCCGTACAAAAACCGAAAGCGCGTTAATGCCGCTTTCTCTCAGTCGATCGATTTCTGTCAGCCCGACAATTGTTACCAGGCGACCATTCTCAGCAAGCTCCTCGGCCGATTGTTCCGGCACCTCGCCGCCGACACAGTCAAAAATACAGTCCACCCCCGCCGGACACTCTTTTTTCACCGCGGAAATTACATCTTCGTTATGGTAATCAATCATCACCTCGGCTCCGAGTTGTTTTGCAAAATCGTGATTGGCGCTGCTGGCGGTGCCGATTACGCGGGCGCCTGAATTTTTCGCCAATTGAACCGCAAGGTGCCCTACACCGCCGGCGGCGCCGTGAATGAGAACCGTCTGCCCTTTCTTCAGACCACCGGCTTCGAACAGCGCCTGATACGCAGTTAAGCCGGCCAAGGGGATAGCAGCCGCTTGTTCAAACCATAAACCTTTCGGTTTTTTAACCGCCAAATGTTCAGGCAACACCATATACTCAGAATAGGCGCCGTGCTGAATAATGTCCCTGCGACAATATTTCAATAACCTCAGGTGCCCGCCAGATTCGTTCCCACGTTCTTCCCCGATCATTGCTTGTATAAAGACTTTTGTCAACCGCGGCCCATGCGGTGCCGCGACTGGAAAACACGACATGGTGTGTGTTTATGTTATTCTCGGTGTAAGCGGGAAATCCTTCTTTGACATGCTCCCAATTAACACCCGCGTCATCCGACCGAAACAACCGCCCTTTGACATTCTCACCGTGCGGCCCCTCGCTCACGCTTGCCAATATACAATCCGGATCGGCCGGATGCACTGTGATTGCCCGGCCATAGGTCACATCATGAGGAAACGGACGCTGACACCAACTGTCGCCATAGTCATAACTGATCCACGCCGCATCCGCGGTATTAGCGTAAACTCTTTCAGGCGCCGCCAACGTAGTGTCAACCTGATGAACGTCTTTATTGAGCTGTGGATTGACTGGCTCCCATGTATACCCCGCGTCATTCGAACGCATAATGCTGCCGACATGAATATCCGCGTATACATTCCCATCTTGGCTTGCGGCCATGCTTCTCACGGCGGCAGGACCTCCCCAAGGTGTGTACCATTTTTTGCGGCATTCAAGGTGTTCAAAGGACTCCATTTTTTCCGTCGCGGACGTGCCGCCGTTAAGCCGGTAAATCTGGGGCGGTTCAGTTCCTATAAGGAGAACAAAGGGATCAAGGCCGACGATTAACAATGAAGTGATCCGTTCCTCGATACCGGTTTCATTCACAACCTCAAACCCGCCACTTCGCCCCATACGAATCTTACCATCTTTCTCGGCAATCACCTCAAACTCTCCCGCCGCCGTTACAGCTTGAATTCCTTCGCTGTCCAAACACCAAACAGGTCTTTCAGAATTCTGTCCTGACGGCAGATTATACAATGTTTTTTCTGTTGCGATCAACATAACTAATAATGAATATTAAAGTTTGAATTATGAATGTTGAAGTTCCTGACAGACCAGGCGGTTCCACTTAAAATTGTGTTTTACATAAGCACCGCCACCGGGCGCCTTGCGCGCCCGGGGCGATGTTCGCTGGCTATTCACTGCCCCCACACCCCTCTTTTCCCGCCGTCACTGATGGCGGAAAAAGGAGAGAGTTAGGGTGTGGCGGTCCATTTAGCCATTGAACATATTCACCCGCCTGACGAGCAGGCGGGGGTCTTTTTTGTGCTTTTTTGTCCATATTTCTGTCGTCGCTTAATCTGTATATCAGTACTATGATACCAAATAACGGAAGTGCAAATCAATTCTGAATTGTTCGCATCGTGGACTCGTCAATAGCAGTCGAGCTTTTCTTCTTCTGTGATTTTTGCTGTTGATTTCACTCATCGACCACAGCGGTTCCCCGTGGAAGGATGGCAAAAGTCACACGCTCGCCGATTGGCACATCCTCCTCAGGAGGTAGATGAAACAGCATGTTCAAAGGTTCTCCTTCGGAGATTTCCACTTTGCCCCAGGCTTCTATCAGCGGCCCGCTGAATATCTTTTCTGTAAGACGGGCGGAAAATGAGCCGTCTGCCTGCATTTTCAGGCTGTTCGGTCGAATCGAACATACCACTCGACTGCCGGGGGGTTTCCCGTGGGTATGATTACAGGGGATCTCTCCGATTGCCGTTTTAATCCGACCGCCATCTTCGCCGACAGTTCCGGGCACCAGGTTGGTCTGGCCAACAAAAGTGGCCACGAATTTGTTGTCCGGATAATTGTATATTTGCCGCGGAGTGTCTATCTGTTCTATCCGTCCCTGATTAAGCACGGCTATCCGATCGGAAAGATTTAACGCCTCGGTCTGATCATGGGTGACGAACACGGCCGTGATGCCGGCCTGGCGTATAATCGATCCGACCTCTCTCCGCATGCGGACTCGGAAATCGGCGTCAAGATTGCTGAACGGCTCGTCTAAAAGCACCACGGAGGGGTTGCGTACCAATGCCCGGGCCAGAGCCACCCGCTGCTGCTGCCCGCCGGATAACTGGCGCGGGAAACGGTTTTCATATCCTGATAAACCGACCAGCTGGATGGTCTCCCTTACTCGTTTTTGACTATCCCGGCCGGCAGACAGACCGAAGCCGATGTTTTTCTCCGCGTTCAGGTGAGGAAATAAAGCGTAATCCTGAAAAACCATCCCCGCGTGGCGTTTTTCCGGCGGCACCCATTGTCCGCGGCCGACCATTGCCCGATCATCGAAACTGATTTCGCCGCTGTCTGGACGCTCAAATCCGGCGATGAGTCGCAGCGCCGTCGTCTTGCCGCAGCCGCTGGGGCCTAATAGAGTGACAATTTCACCGCGCTCAATGACAAGGTTGAAGTTTCCTATCGCCGCCGCCTCTGCGCCGGCGTAGGTTTTATTGACATTTTTTATAATAATCCTGGCCATGTTTGTTATTTCTCTTCTCTCAGTAAATATTTCAGAGGAAGTACCGAGGCTGTCAGAATCAGCATCGCCGCCGGTGCGGCCCGAGCGTAAAATCCTTCATGTGCTTCGCTCCAGACGCGCACCGCCAAAGTATCGAAGCCGGGCGGTCTCAGCAGCAAAGTTGCAGGCAGTTCTTTGAGTGTGCTGACAAACACCAGAGCGCCGCCGGCCATGATCCCCGGCAGGATTAAGGGAAAGATAAGGCGCCAGAGCACTTGTCGCGGAGACATTCCCAAACTTTGTCCCGCTTCGTCTATCCGCGGCGAAAGCTGCGCCAGGGATGCTGAACCGGAACGCAGACTCTGCGGCAGAAAACGGATGAAGCAGGCTATGACAATAAGCCATGGAGTAACGGTTAACGCGGACAGATATCGACTGAAGAAAAAGATCAGCCCCAGGGCGATAATCACTCCAGGCAAAGCATAATTAATCATGATCGCCTGCTCAAGCATTCTGGGCATCGGGCCAGCATGACGGGAGCGCAGATAAACAACCGGTAAAGCGGCCAGCATACAGATTGCAGCCGCCATGCCGGCAACCAGTACACTGTTCAGAATATAACCGAAGAAGCGCGAATCCAGCGCTCCCTGACGAATCCCTTCAATCGACCAGTAACCCATCACTCCGAACGGGAGGCCGACTCCGAAGAGAAAAATCAAAATTGTCACGGCCAAGGCGGGCCATCGCCAGCGGCCGAGGTGAATTAATTGAAGATTGCGCTGCACAGTATGCTCAGGTGCGTAATTGAATCGCTTCCTGCTTCGTACTTCCAAATAAAGAAGAGTAAAGGTGATAATTATCAGAACCACAGCCAGGATGGCGGCTCCGGAGCGGTCAAAACGGCCGGTTGTCTGGTAATAGATGGAACTGACGAATGTGTTATATCTCAGCATGGCCACCGCGCCGAAATCGGAAACCACATAGAGCGCTATCAGCAGCCCGCCCGCTCCCAGCGCCGGGCGAAGGGCGGGCAGAGTGACTCTAAGCATAACCTGTTTCAGGGATAAACCGCAGGAACGCGCCGCTTCCTCCAGATTGCCGCTGACACGGCGCAGAGAAAAAAGAGTGATCAGATAAGCATAAGGATAACAGAAAAAGGTCAACACCAGGCTTGTTCCGAAGAGAGATTCATAGAGCGGGAACAGAGGTCGCCCCAAAAGTTCGGTTATCCACCCGCGCGGGCCGAAGACGATTATGAAAGTCAAAGCGCCGACATAAGGCGGAACCGCCAAGGGCAGAGCCAGCAGCCAGCGCCACCAGCGGCGTCCCGGTAAATCAGTGCGGACCACTAGAAAAGCCAACCCCGCGCCGAGAATCAGGCCGGCGATGGTCACCGCCGCCGCCAGACTCATCGTCTGCCACAGCAGAGCGGGAATACGCTGATTCAACACCCGGGTCCAGGTGGCGGCATCTCCGCGCCAGGCATAGATCAGAATATAGGCCAACGGCAAAGCCATCAACAAGCCGATCGGGAGAGTCAGAAACAGCAGAAAAGTTGAGGGCGAACGGCCGTGCCATAAGCGTTCGCGCCACCAGTTAAGCATTCCCCGGCGGATTGCCGCGAAAGGCTGGTACTTGTTTTCCGCTTTATTCATAGAAGAACATTTTTTATGGTTTGATTGGTTCTTATGTGAAACACAGTTCTTCGTTTTTCGGCGTTTTATATCAGTGTTAATCAGTGTCCATCAGTGGTTTTATGTTGTTTCTATTCCGCGTAACCGGCCTGTTCCATCAGTTCCAGGGTGTCATCCCAGACTTCCCCCAGTTCGTTTAACGGGATTTCAGCCTGTCGAAATTCACCGATGGGCAGGGCGTAATCGGGGACTTCAATCTCGTAGATCAAAGGTATTTCCTTGCTGACCTCAGTGAACATTTTCTGCTGTTCCTGAGCCAGTAAAAAGTGGGCTAACTGCTGCGCCGCTTCCGGGTTGGGGCCGTCGTCGACCAATGCTATGCCGGCGACATTGACAAACACCCCCATCTGTTCCGGTTCCTGGTCAGGGTAGATCGCCGCTACTTGATTGTGGCGCGGTTCATGTAGTTGCAGATGATAATAATAATTATTGACCAGGCCGAATTTAACTTCGCCCGCGCCTACCATGCGGCGAATGTCGCTGTGGCCGCGAGTGATCGCCGGGTTATTGGCCAAAATATCCCGAATCAGCTCCACCGTGGCTTCGTCGCCGGCGTAATTGCGGATTGCGGCGATGTGGGAAACCATTGAGGCGTTGCCCGAGCGCGTGATCGCGAACTGATCATGATATTGCGGATCGGCCAAATCAAATATCGACTGCGGCATCTCTTCGGCATCGATCAGCTCAGGGTTGTACATCAGCACCCGGGCCCGGCCCGACAAACCGCTCCAGGTTCCGTCTTCCGCCCGGAACTCCGCCGGTATATCTTCCAGTCGGTCACTGGTAATGGGAGTAAGTACACCTTCGCGGCGTACGAATTCCATAATCCCGGCGTCATTGGCCAGGAAGGCATCAGCTTGCGGTCTGTGCGATTCTTCGACCAGACGATGTCCCAGATTAGCGGCGCTGCCTGAAAGAAGGCGGGTTCTGATACCGGTTTCTTCTTCAAATTTATCCAGCAGCGGTCGGACAAAGTCCTCATTGCGTCCGGAGTAAATGATCAGCTCCTGAGCATCGCCGCCATAATTTCTGGAAAAGATTATCGCGCCGCCGAGAACTAGAACAAGAAAGAGTGCCGCCAGAAAAATAGAATTTTTTGTCATGATTATAGATTCCTATTCTTATTGTTAATGTATTTACGATCCATTCTGTCAATGTTTGCCAGTTCCAACATTTGCGCAACAAAAAAACCATCGGAAGAGACAAACAGAAAAACAAAAAGTTGACAGAGGTAAACATAGCTGCGAAAAACGGGTTTGCAAATCAAAATAACTACGAAATTTATAAAAGCACTAAATATTCCCTGAATGAGCAATTCGCGAGCCAAGTTTACCGCGGATAAGAATAGCCACGAAAAGTTTATCCAGCTATTTAGCTTATGTGAGACTTCGCGGTTTCAGGTTTCAGTGTTCAGGTGACTCTGAATCCTCATTTTCCTCTTCCCGTTCTTTCCAAAGATCATCACCGCCGAATTCCAGACAGCAGGAACCGTAAAGCTGAAAACAATCGCGACAAAGACGCTTTCCGGCAAAAACATAGGATTCTTTTCTGCCGCAGCGCTGGCACCCGGCCATTGTTTCTGCGTTTGGGTGATTACGACTATTCTGCCGATTCATAATTATCTCCTGCGTTCCTTTTTTTTAAAGAGGGTATCCGGAAAGAGTTTTTTATGCCCCTACCGGGACAAGCCCGGCAGGGCGTTCAGCTCAAATCAATTAGTGGAAAATTTTTCTTTCAGTGAAACTTGGCCCTAGAACGTGGAAGGTTTTCTCAGCAATGAATATCGCTTTGTCGTCTTTGTCAAAAACCGTTTGCTCCAGCCGTTTAAGCATGATATTATTGGTGACAGCCATAATTATATCCTTCTCCGAGCCTGAGTAAGCTCCTCTCCCTCTGATGAGGGTTGCACCTATTCTTGGATTTTTCATCATTTCATTCGTTATTTCCTGGCTTTTTTCTGAAATGATCAAAACCAGCTTCCTTTGTTCAAACATGCCTAAAGTATATTCCAGTATAATAGACATGATAAAAACTACAACAAGAGAAGCTATAATCAGATCAATCTCAAGGGCGAAAAAGCTTCCTGTAAAGAGCAGAAAATTGCTTATGAAATAAAACTTTCCAATTTCCAGGTTATATTTCTGGTTAAGCAAGACAGCTATAACATCCAAACCGCCGTTGGAGCCAAGAGAACGAAGCACAATGCCGCATCCCGTCCCGCATATCGCTCCGGTGGCGATTGCCGCGTAAAACTGGTCCTGAATGCCAAAATCAATATTTAAAAGCTCATAAGCGACGGTGGCCACTGTCATGGCATATAAACTGTAATAGAAAAATTTTTTACTAGTATAAAACCAGCTTATGGCAAACAATGGAATATTAATGATAAAATACAAAAGCCCGGCAGAAATAACCGGGGTAACATAGTAAATAAGCAGTCCCAGTCCGAACAAGCCACCGGGAATAAAATTACCTCAACCTATACCGTTATTGCAGATTTGCAAATAATTTTAGAGCAACTTTAAATAGTAAAATTCAGCAATATTCCTCCATCACCGGTGGCCGGTTTGCGGGTGTTCAGCGGTTGGTCCGCCGACTGCCGAACCAGAGCTTCTACACAAGCCCCGCCACCGGCGCGATGCGCCCCGGATACCCCGGATGGAAACAGCGTCCCCCGGGAATTCTCAAACCGCGGTTGATTGCTTTTTAAACCACTAATCCACACTAATCTACACTAATAGACGCAAAGCGAATGAATTCGGCTGGATTAGTGCCGATAAGTGAAGATCAGTGGTTAAAAATATCTTTGCGTTCTTTGCGACCTTCTGTAAAAATTAAGTTTCATACAAGCCCGGCCTCCGGCTCGATGGGCCGGATACCCTGAGGGAGAGACTTGTTGCGGCATATGAAACCTTGTCTCGCACCTTGTCCAGTGTTTTTTTTGACTTTGGAATCAGGTTTGTGATCCGCCTCAGGCGGATTCGGGACAAGGTTGTATATTCGAAGTCTCACATAAGCACTATACAGCCATCCCGGGGGACGGTCGTCAATACTTTCCCATTTTCTCTCCTAAATGTGACAATTTGTCACAATGTGTCTTCTTTTCAACTCTAGCCAGGTTGGTTCTGTATATTTGTAAAGTATTGCCATAAAACAGGAAATATGTTGTTTTTTTAGTGCTGGCAGGGTTTATGCTTTTTTAAAAGTGCAGACAGTGAGCGCGGTAAACAAACTGCACCGCGAGAAAGTTTGAATTCAATTGTCGGCGTTATTCCGGATGGTTAATCTAAAGCTGATCAAGCAGCTGGTGGAGCGTCGGGATAACGGAAAGCAAAACCCAATCATAGGAGATTTGATTATGGCAATGTTAACTAACAGATGGAACCCGTGGGCTGATTTGGCCCGAATGCAGCAGGATTTTGACCGTCTTTTCATGCCGGGAGCGGCTGCTACGTCTTCCGGTTCCGGATTTCCAGCGGTCAATATCTGGAGCAATGAGGAACAGAGCTTGATGACGGCCGAGATTCCCGGTGTCGATCCCGACAAACTGGAAATCACGGTCAAGGACAACACCGTGACCATACGGGGCAATCGCCAGGCTGAGTCATTGAAGGACGGAGAAAGCTGGCTGCTCCGTGAACGTGGGGAAGGCGCTTTCGCGCGCAGTTTTCGGCTGCCTTTCAGGGTTGACTCGGACAAGGTCAAAGCCGATTACCAGAAAGGCATTCTGCAGTTGACTTTGTGCAGATCCGAACAGGATAAGCCGCACAAGATCACGGTGCGTTCAGAACAGTCTGAGTAACCATGCTGAATAACTCACTGAACTTAAAACCATTATTATTCATGGAGGTTGATTATGAGTGCTAAAGAAATGGTGCAACAGGAAAAACAGTCTCCGCGAAAAACCGCGGAACGGGAAAGAAGACCGGTTTTCGTTCCGGACGCGGATATCGTGGAGGCGGAAAACGAATTCCGGATTCTGGCTGATATGCCGGGAGTGGACGAGAACAGCGTTGAAGTGGATGTGGAAAACAACGTTCTGACTGTTCACGGTGAATTCGTGCCTCAGGCGCCGGAAGGTTACAGCCTGACCTGGCAGGAATACCGCAGCGGTAATTATGAGCGCAGTTTCACTCTCGGCAACACAGTTGATCGTGAGAATATCCAGGCTTCCGTTCGCGACGGAGTGTTGCGTTTAGTCCTGCCCAAGGCCAAGGAAGCGCAGCCGCGACGGATAGAAGTCAAAGCTGGATGAAATGGAAAATATAATTGAAATGAATTGAAAAAATATTAAGCACGGAGGTGATAATCATGACTATAAGAGATATGGTTCCTTTCAATCGTCGTCGACAGCGCGGGAGCGTCGCTCCCGCTCGTCGGGGTGAACATCCCCTGGGCAGATTGCATGAAGAGCTTGATCGTATGTTTGAAGACTTCATGCCGGCGATGCGAGGCCAAACCGGCCTCCCCGGCTGGGAGGATTTCGAAGAATATCTGCCGAGCGTGGATGTGAAAGAAACGGACAATGAGATCAAAGTGACCGCCGAACTGCCGGGCATGGATGAAAAAGATATCGATGTCCGGGTGGAGGATGACACTTTGATCATCACCGGTGAAAAGAGCCAGGAAAATGAAGACCGCGACGGTGATACCTACCACAGCGAGCGGTATTACGGCTCTTTCACTCGGGCGGTGCCCTTGAACGCCGAGGTGGATATAGACAACGCCGACGCCAGCTACAAAAAAGGCGTCCTGCGTTTGAATCTGCCGAAAACCGGCAGCGACAAGGGTGAAGGAAAGAAGATTCCCGTAAAGGGCGAATAAAAAGCCTTTTACGGATAAACACCAAAAGCGGTCCGGGGAACCGGGCCGCTTTTTTTCTTTATCGGGATGTCTGAACTTGACGCGGGAAAAACCGGATCTATCTTACTCTTCACAATCTGATGAACATAAGCCCGACCGTCGGCGCAAAGCACGCCGGATACCTCGGATGGAAACAGCGGTGAACGAGATCGGCGACCTGCCTCCGCCAAAGGCTACGGCATGGCATGCGAGAAAGGTGAACGATTATGAGACTCGTCATCCGTTCTCGTCGCCGTTATCGTCAACCGCTTAGTAGGCCGGTGTTTCACCTGAACACTGAAATCTGAAACCACGAAGTCTCACATAAGAATATTGAAAAAGTCGAAAAAATGGACTTTGTTTGACAGAACCTCAAAATAAGGAAAATCAAAATGCAGATAACGTATGGTCTGACGGTATACGCCGCTGATGGAGAAAAGCTCGGCAAGGTCAAGGAATTGGTGGTTGATCCACGGCATCGCGTGGTTACGCATCTAGTGGTTCAGCAGGGGCTGTTTTTCACTCATGATCGCTTGATCACGGCTGAGCATATCAAAGCAACGGATGAAAACGGCGTTTATTTATCCTGCGATTCCAATGAGTTGGAGATGTCCAGCCAGCCGTTTAATCATCAGCAGTATGTGGAACTCAAAGACGAGGATTTAATGGCTCGTTCCGGAGTCGGCGGCGCGGTGTGGATGCCGCCCGAGAATGAGTTCGGCGGAGCGGGACTTAACAGCCTTGTGCCTCCAGGCATCGGGCCGATACCGCCGGAACCGGAGGTGTCGATTCCGAATGATTCAGTGGGATTGTCACACGGCGCCAGGGTGATTTCCGAAGACGGAGTGAACCTGGGGAGTGTACAGGAATTCCAAACCAACAATGATGAAGAAATTACCCATATAGTGATTTCCGAGGGGCATCTGTTTAAGGAAACCAAGAAGATTCCCGTAGACTGGATTCGGAAAATCAGTGAAGAAGAGATTGCTTTAGGCGTGCCGCTAAGCGTTATTGAACAACTGTAGGTATTGTCGATACACCGGACAAGTCGGTTGAGTTTTGCTTATGTGAAACATCAGGTGATAGCCATAATTTACTCGGCCATTTAGTTTGTAAGTGGTTGGGCACAAAAAGTCACAATCGCGAGAGTGGCGGAACGGCAGACGCGCTGGATTTAGGATCCAGTGGGGAGACCCGTGGGGGTTCGAGTCCCCCCTCTCGCACCATCTTTGATGAGATCGCCGGCGGAATACTCTTCTGAAAGGGTCAATAATTTACGCCTCGTCAGTAGAATTTGCAGTCACATTGTGGTCGTCTTACATACCCAATATAGAAGAAGCAGGTAGTTACGCTTGCTAGATCCTATGCGAAAAGGGTTTCAGGCCTAATTTTGTGCTCACCTTGTCTCGCACCTTGTCTCGCACTTAGTCTGAAAAATGAGGAATCGACAGAAAACCAGACAAGGTGCGAGACAAGGTGCGAGACAA
>PUNB01000166.1 GCA_003552565.1 Lentisphaerota bacterium | reverse complement strand
GATGCGTTACTACACTTTGTCTCGCACCTTGTCTCGTCCGCCTCAGGCGGATCTGATTTGTGCTCAAGCTCGACAACGCCGGGACTAGGTGCGAGACAAGGGGGCACACATTTGAGCACAAACCGACCAAAAGTCCTAACTGAGGGTATCGACAAATCCGAACTTCTGAGCACAAAAAAAGCGAAAATCATCCCGTTTCTTCGGGTTATGGGATGATAGTGATTTATAATCAGACCAGCCGGCGCACCCAACATGGGCGTGAGACCTTTCCGGACGGGGTCTAGTTCAGGACAAATCAGCGCAAAATCAAGTTTAGAACTCTTTTTGCGGACGGTTTATCTATAGAAAAATAAATACTTGTTTAAACAGGGAGAATGAAAAAATGAAACATGTGTTAATTCCCACCAAACTTAACTCGATTGCCAGTGAAAAGCTCGAGGATTCCGGATTCTCAGTGACTCAGGACGGTGATTCCGATATTATCGAACTGGTCAAGGCGCATCCGCAGACCGAGGCTCTGATTGTTCGCAGTGAACCTGTTGGAGAAGAAATTTTCGAGGCGCTGCCTAATCTGCGGCTGGTCATTCGCGCCGGCGCCGGTTATAACACTATCGATGTTAAAACCGCCCGGCGTTACAACATTGATGTGATGAACACTCCTGGAGCCAATGCCAACGCGGTGGCCGAGGAGGTTATTGCGATGATACTGGCTGATTATCGGCATGTGGTGACCGGTGACACCACCACCCGGCAGGGAAAGTGGGAAAAGAAAAAACTGCTCGGACGCGAATTGAGCGGTAAAACCGTCGGCATTGTCGGACTGGGCAATATCGGCCAGCTGCTAGTACGCAGATTAAGCGGTTTCGACAATCAGATAATCGGTTTTGATCCGGTTCTAAACCCGAAGAGAGCCGAGGAGCTGGGTGTCAGCCTGGTTTCTCTGGAGGAACTGTTCACCAGTTCCGACATTGTTTCTCTGCACGTGCCGGAAGTCGAGGAGACCAAAGGCATGGTCAACAGTAAGCTGCTTTCTTTGATGAAAGAAGGAGCCATGCTGGTGAACTGCGCTCGCGCCGGCATTGTTGATGAACAGGCCGTTCGCGAAGTCAAAAAACAGAAATCTTTGCGATTCTGCAATGATGTATATCCGAAGGACGAAGCCGGCGAGAAATCGTGTGCGGATATAGCTGACCTGATGCTTCCACATTTGGGAGCCAGTACATTCGAGGCCAACTTGACGGCCGCCAGCCGGTCAGCGGAGCAGCTTATTGCCTATGTCGAACGCGGAGTGACTCGTTATGTGGTCAATAAGGGCGTACCGGATGAACTGGACGAACAATACCAGCAGCTGGCTTTTCAAATCGCGGCGATTGCCCATCATTACTGGGAAAGCGATCATGCCGTGCGGCGCATAGAATGCAGTTTTTACGGCGATCTGCATCAGTATGCCAAATGGTTCCTGGCGCCGATTGTGGCGGGGATCGCTTCCAATTTCGACAGTGACAACGATCCGGAAGACGCCGAGGCTTGGCTCAAGAGCAAGGGGATCGGTTATGAAGTGCGGGATCCTGCCGACGACACCAAGAGCTACGGCAGTTCCTCTATGACCATCGATCTGCTTTCAGGCAAGGATGCCATTCATCAGGTAAGTGTTCGGGGTACCATTACCGAAGGAAGAATCATGATCTCCCGGATAAATGACTTCGACAACCTTTATTTTCTGCCGGCGGGGCACAGTGTTGTTTTCGTCTATAGTGATCGTCCAGGAGTACTAGCCAAGATCACTGGCGAATTGGCGGAGCGGGGAATCAACATTGAAGATATCCGCTCTCCTTCCGACAGCAGGCGAAAACAAGCTATTGCGGCAATCAAGACCGACAAGCCGGTGCCGCGGGAAGCGGTGGAAAAAATAAAAAGCGAAATCGATGCTGCAGTTGGTTTCCCGCTGACTATTTAGACTCTTGGAGAAAGGGGGAGAAGGCTAACGAGCTGAATCGGCGTTGTGTCTGTATCGTATCGGACTCAAGGTTTCAGTGTTCAGGTGTCAGCACATTAAACTGCCGGAGTTCCGCCTTCAGGCGGCAGCTGCAGCGAGCTTCAGCGAGCGGGCGCAAGACCTATGAAAATTCGGCGGATTCCGGGGGAAGTCGAAGATCCGCCTAAGGCGCGACCTCCGGATAACTGCCGCCTGAAGGCGGAACTCCGGCAGTTTGGCTGGCTAGTACACCCCAAGTCTCTCCCGGGGTTTCCGACGCCTCGCGCAGGCTGTCGGGATTGAATAGGGGCTTGCCTGGTTCAGCGGAAACTGATATTCGCCTGCTGAAGGAGTTTTTTCAAGCCGTTCGCCGCTTCGGCAAACTTTTCGGCTTTGCTTAATTGGGCGAATCTTCCTTGGTTTTTAATGTGCGGTTCCAGGGTCATATAATAATTACGGTCTTGGGAGTCCATATCGGCAAGTATATCAGGGATTTGCCCCTCTCCCTCCCCCGCGGGCACACATCCCGGTAAGTCCGGCGTTTTATCTTTGATATGGAAATAATCGGTTATTTCCCGCAGACCTTGACACCAGCCCTGGTCATAAGGTGAGATACCTTCCTCGATATAATTCGCGGGGTCAAAAATTGTCTGTAAGCGCGGGCTGGGGAATGTGTTAACGATGTCCTTCATGCCTTCCGGTTTGGCGCTGAAAATTCTCTTCTCATTCTCCAGCATTAAGATCATATCGGCTTGTTCTGCGGCTTTCAGCATATCTTCCATGCGAGCCATAACCTTGCTCCTATGAGCTTCTATCGGCCTTTCATCGTCTCCTGGATGGAAGCTGAAAATCCGCACCCGCCTTGTCCCCAGCCGGTCGGCTATTTCAAAACAATGCTTAAGCAGATCCAGATGAGGTTCAAAAGGATCGCTGATTTTTATCTTGCCGATTCCGCTTCCGAGACATGGAACAGTGAAGTTATGGTCGTCAAGCTGATGTCGGAATTGACGTACCTCAGATAAAGCATAAGTTTCAATCTTCCGGCCGTCGATTTTGCGGACATCTATGCACATGACACCCTGTTGCTGACAGCCGTCTATTTGTTCCTGAAGACTGTTTCCGAATTCATCCGCGAAGGCACTGAGTGTAATCATTTTGCTGATCCTTTTTTATCCCAGAAAGCTGCTTTTGATCCATTGTCGTCCCTGACCGCCTTTCAGCTGATTTTCCCGGTGCATGGCTCTGGCGCGGGTACTATGGAGTTCGGTGTGTAAAAGCCGCCACGGGCCGGGATGCCTGTGAGTATGGAAGGTAGTGCGGTCTTCCGGATCGTTATGTTCCCGCAGTCGTTGGGCCAAATCCTGGGTCTGGCCTATATAGATTCGGTCGTTCGGGTTGGCAAGGACATATACGCAGTAAGGCATAGTTCCGGCTCTTCCCTGGTGATACGACAGTCCGGAAAATGGCTCCGGCGGTTGGATTCGAACCAACGACCAAGTGGTTAACAGCCACCTACTCTACCGCTGAGCTACGCCGGAACACTTTTCCGGACTGCCGTATTCCTGAATTCCGGCAACAAACAAGGTTAATATAAAGAGGTGTATAAAGATTGCAAGCTTTATATGGTTCAATTTTTTACCCGAAAGCAGCCGTACGGTACTATTCATCCGCGTAGCGGCTGCTCCATTCGAAAAGGCTGGGCTGGGGCGGCGGGGGGTCCTTCTTTTTTCTGCCTTTTTTGTGGTGCTCTCGGGCCAGGGTGGGTTTGCCTTGATCGGTGACGGCATTGCCTTCCAGGTTGGAAAGCACTTCTTTGGCCCGGGAGATCACCGTCTTCGGCAGACCGGCCAGGCGGGCCACATGAATGCCGTAGCTTTTATCGGTGCCGCCGGGAAGGATTTTGCGCAGGAAAATTATCTGTTCGCCCCATTCGCGTACGGCGACGTTATAGTTTTTAACACCCGATCTGGTTAGAGCCAGCTCCGTTAATTCATGATAGTGAGTGGCGAAAAGAGTGCGGGCTTTGTTCGCTTCCTGGTCGTGCAGGTGTTCAGCGATGGCCCAGGCCAGGCTCAAGCCGTCGAAGGTGCTGGTGCCGCGCCCGACTTCGTCGAGTATAATCAGGCTGCGGGGAGAGGCGTTGTTGAGGATGTTGGCGGTTTCCACCATTTCAACCATGAAGGTGCTCTGACCGCGGGAAATGTCGTCGGCCGCGCCGATTCGGGTGAATATACGGTCGACCAGCCCGATGCGCGCTGACTTGGCGGGAACGAATGACCCCATCTGTGCCATCAGTGTGAGCAGAGCCACCTGTCGGATATAGGTTGATTTCCCTGCCATGTTCGGCCCGGTGATAACCGCCAGCTGATAATCCCCGGCATCCAGGCAGGTGTCATTGGGGACGAATCCTTCATCCTGCATGCGCTGTTCCAGTACCGGATGACGGCCGTCCCGGATGTCGATTATCGGTTCTTCACACAATTCCGGGCGGCAGTACTGATGGTGGGCGGCGACTTCGGCCAGGGAGTTCAATGAGTCAAGTTCGGCGATAGCCCGGGCGGTGCGCTGAATGCTTTCCGTGGCGGCGGTCGCCTGCTGACGTAATTCTAGAAACAGTTCATATTCCAGGGCCTTGCTTTTTTCTTCCGCTCCCAGGACTTTGTCTTCAAGCTCTTTCAGTTCCGGAGTGATGAAGCGCTCGGCATTGGTCAAGGTTTGTTTGCGCATGTAATCATCCGGCACCAGGGACAAGTTGCTCTTGGTGATCTCGATAAAGTACCCGAACACTTTGTTATAGCGCACCTTCAGGGATTTTATGCCGGTTCTTTCCTGTTCCCGCGCCTGCATAGCGGCGATCCAGTCTTTGCCTTCGGCGGCGGCCTGCCGCAGCTCATCCAGCTTTTCACTGTAGCCCTGGCGCAGCATGTTGCCGTCGGTGATGGTCGCGGGCGGTTCATCGACGACTGCCCGCCGGATTTCCGCTGTCAGTTCCGGCTGTTCCGACATTGACTCGGACAATTGCCGCAGTTTGCTGGGGCTGCATTCCGCCAGCAGCGCCCGCAATCCCGGGACTGCTTCCAGTCCGCGTCTGAGCACCGCCAGTTCGCGGGCGCTGCCGCCGCCGACATTCAGGCGTGTCAGGGTGCGCTCGAGGTCGCGAACCGACTGAAAGCTTTCCGCTAACTCATTTTGTAATAGAGGCTCCTGAACCAGAGCCTGGACAGCGTCGAGCCTCTCTTCAATCGCCTGGCGGTTGTAAAGAGGGCGCAGAATCCACTCCCTGAGCATCCGGCCGCCCATGGGAGTGCGGGTTTGATCCAGCACCGAGCGCAGGGTGGCGTCGGCGGCGTTGGAAAACAGCGGTTCCACCAATTCCAGGTTGCGCTGAGAGACTCGATCAAGCACCATGGAATCTCCGGTCTCATAGTGGCGCATGGTGGTAATATGGTCCGCTTCCCGCCGCAGATTGTTGCGGGTGTAGGAAAAAATCGCTCCGCCGGCGGCGACCGCCAGTTCCTGATCGCGGCATCCGAAGCCGTCGAGGGAGGTGACCTCGAAATGACGGCAAAGATTATCACGGGCGATTTCCACATCAAACAGCCAGTTGTCCAGAGGACTCCACAATAGTTTGTCGCCGGCTTCCGGGAAGCTGTCATTCTGCCGCCATTTTTCGTACAGCGAACTGGGGATCAGAACTTCCGAGGGCTGCAGCCGGCTGAGCTCGGTTTCTAGAGATGTACGGTCGGCCGCCTGACAGACTCGGAAATCGCCGACGCTCACCTCCAGCAGAGCCACTCCGAACCTGGAGGCATCTTTATCCGGACAGACCGCCACTAGAAAATTGCCGCGCCGGGCATTCAGCATCTGATCTTCATCCAGGACTGTCCCCGGGGTGATTACTCGGGTGATTTCCCGGCGCACCAGGCCTTTTGCCTGTTTCGGATCTTCCACCTGTTCCGCGACGGCGACTTTGCGGCCGTGTTCGAGCAGCTTGGCAATGTAAACCTGAGCGGAGTGATAGGGCACTCCGCACATGGGCACACCGTTGCGCTGAGTAAGCGCCACATCCATCAGCGGCGCTCCAATGCGGGCATCTTCAAAAAACAATTCATAGAAGTCCCCCATGCGGAACAGGAGCACGGCATCTTCCGGAGCTTCTTTTTTAGCCTCCATGAACTGCCGCATTGCCGGAGTTAAACTTTTACTGGCGCTGTCGGTCATTTTAAGATCGGTTGGTTTTTTGGCTGCTTAATGATCATATCAGTTATGTGGATTTATTAGAAAATCTGGAAGCTGCCCCACAGGCTTTCAGGAGAGAGCTGATTTCGGTGTTTGAAAGCTGTCGCCACTGACCGGGTTTTAATTGAGAATCGCGAAGGGGACCGATGGCGACACGCTGCAGCTGTTCGATTTGCAGGTTGGCCGCCGCGCAAAGCCGCCGCACCTCCCGATATTTCCCTTCGCTCAAAACAAATTCCAGCTGTTTGCTTTCTCCTCCTTTAACGTAACGTACTTCGACCGGCTGAAGTTTTTCTTTTTTGCTGACTGTTCCCTGGTTGAGCCGTTGAAGCGTCCGGCGGTCGACTCGGTTCTGCACTGAGACGTGATAAATCTTTTTCAAACCATAGCGGGGATGGCTGATCAGGTGGGCGAAATCTCCATCGTTGGTGCAGATTATCAGGCCTTCACTTTCGCGGTCTAGTCGGCCGACTGTGAACAGCCGGCCGTAATCTTCGGGCAGCAGTTCCGTAATCAGTCTGTCGGCGTGGCGATCTTGGCTGGAACAGGTTACTCCAGGCGGTTTGTTGACCAGCAGATAGACCGAGGAAGGCAGCCGCAGGGTTTGCTGGTCCATCTCCACTCTGTCTTTCTCTGGATCAACAGTGAGGGCAGGATCAGTGACAATATGGCCGTTTATGGTGATCTTTCGGGTTCTCAGCAGTTTCTCACAGTGTCTTCGTGAATCGACCCCGGCGGCCGCCAGAAAACGGGCAATGCGCATGCGCTTCG
This sequence comes from Lentisphaerota bacterium, assembly GCA_003552565.1. Taxonomy (GTDB): domain Bacteria; phylum Verrucomicrobiota; class Lentisphaeria; order Oligosphaerales; family PUNB01; genus PUNB01. The sequence continues at coordinate 4,508 of PUNB01000166.1, read as the reverse complement.
TTGACTCCGGATGCTGGTGTTTTCGGCGTTGTGGTTTTTCCTGACGGTTGCGGTGATTCATGTCATTTTGCGAATGATATCCTTCGTGGCCTCCAGTAACAGACGCATCTCTTCCGGCTGCCCGATGGTGATGCGGACAAAATCTCCAGTGCGCTCTCCGGCGAAGTGGCGGATGAGAATCGAGCGCTGACGCAGTTCCTCCATATATTCATTTGCCGGCAGAGGCGGCCTGGTGAAAATGAAATTAGCCTGTGAAGGCAGAACTGTGAAGCCGAATTCGGTTAAAGCGCGGCTTGTTTTTTCCCTTTCAGCCTTGATGAGCTTTATGTTGTTCTGCATGTATTCCTCATCCCGCAAAGCCGCTTCTCCCAGTTTCTGAGCCGGAAGTGATAGATTGTAAGAGTCTTTCACCTTCATCATTTCTTCTATCAGTCCGCTGCGGGCGAAAGCCAGGCCGACTCGCATTCCGGCGAGTGAGTAACTTTTCGACAGGCTGCGCGAGATTACTACATTGGGAAATTCATCAATTAATTCGAGGCAGTTGTCCTCGGCGAAATCGGCATAGGCTTCATCAATCCAGACAACACCTCTAAATTTCCGGCACAACTGTCGTATACGCTCGAGGGGAAAAGTGGTGCCGGTGGGGGCGTTAGGCCGGGCCAGCATAAGCAGGGGCACATCGGCAATTGTCTTCTGCAGGCGTGGCGGCAGTTGAAAATCACTGCCCAAAGCCACCGGTATTCCCCGGGCTCCTTGAATGCGGCCGAGAACAGGGTAAAGGGAATAGCTGGGATCGGTGTAGGCCAAACCTTCGCCTTGGTCGACCAAGGTTCTGACACCGATGGTCAGCAGGTCGTCGGACCCGTTGCCGGCGATAATCTGTTCCGGCTTCAAACCGAATTTTTCGGCGGCCGTCCGCCGCAGCGCCTGAGCCTGCGGGTCCGGATAGGTCCGCAGCTTGGCATAGTCCAGGTTCCGCCAAGTTTCCTCCACCAGGGGCGAAGGAGGATAGGGGTTTTCGTTCGTGTTAAGTTTTATCATGGAGCCGGGCGGCGGTTGTTCTCCCGGTTTGTAACCGGCCATCGACCGAATGTTCCGTCGAACCACGGGCGGCAACTCGACTCCGACAAATGAATATTTTGATGCACGCTTATCAATCATGATTTTGGAATCTTCCGGTGTGGTCAGGTGGCGTATGTGTTTTCAGAATGTACTATATCTTCATAATATATCCAGGCAACGGGTTTAACCTGATTAATTGTAATCCTTCAGTCATGGGTACTTTTATACAATGTCGCAAAGTATTTCAATGTTCCTCCTGGATTAAGGCGAAAGATTATGACGAAAGATTAGGGAAGACGGGTGCGCCCCTTAATCGCTTTTTTTAACCGTCACCCTTGCTGGATACACTTAACCGACAAAAAAGGATTCTAAAATGAAAATGAAAGAAGCATTGAGCACTGGTAAAATCGGGCTGGCGCTCAGCGGCGGCGCGGCCCGCGGCTGGGCGCATGTCGGTGTCCTGCGGGCCTTCCGCGAGGCGGATATAAATATCGACTATGTCGCCGGCACCAGTATCGGCGCTTTCACGGGAGCTTTTTTCTGTGTGGATAAGCTGGGGATATTAGAGGATATGGCCATGACTTTCGGGAAGCGCAAGGCGCTCGGCTTTTTTGATTTATCCTGGTCGAAAAGGGGGATAGTGGCGGGGCGGAAAGTGAGCGAATTTCTGCGCCGCAGTTTCGGCAACGCGATGATAGAGGATATGATACTTCCATTTGCCGCCGTAGCGGCTGATGTGCGTACTGGTGAACGTTTGGTCCTGAGAAGCGGCAGCCTGACCCAGGCGGTTCGCGCCAGTATATCCATTCCAGGATTGTTTGAACCGGTGCGAGTGGATCATCGTCTGCTGATTGACGGCGGACTGGCGGACCCTATGCCGGTTGAAGCGGTAAGAAAAATGGGGGCGGATAAAGTTGTCGGCGTGGACTTGAATTGGCAGACCTGTCTGTACACTCAAGAGGAGGTTGCTTGTCGACGGAAAACTGCCGTTGGCGTACGAAAGCGGAAATTGCCGTTTGGCGGAAAAGGGCCTGGAAAGCGGCGGATTCCGAATATGTGGGAAGTCGCTGTCGCCGGCAATATGATTGCCCAGAAGCATTTGACTGAGTCAAGGCTGCGAGTGGATCCCTGTGATTATTTGATCAGGCCGGAGGTGGCTTCTATATCGACCTTTGATTTTAATAAATCCGAAAGCGGCATTGAAGCCGGCTACGAGGCGGCGAAGCGTTTTCTTGACGAATCCGCGGATTACGAGTAAAGCGCGTCCCAATCGTCGCCCGCTTTCGTCACTCGGTGTTTCTGCTTCGGAATCCGCCGAGTCTTAATAGATTTTGCGCCCGCTCGCTGGAAGCTCGCTGCAACTGCCGCCTGAAGGCGGAACTCAGGCAGTTTGGCTGGGTGATTCGCCCCAAGTTTTCCCTTGGTTTATTCTTTGGGGTATGGTACCGTGCTGACGGACTAGCTTGACCCTCCGCGAAAAGGGGTCACGACATAATTTTGTGCTCACCTTGTCTCGCACTTAGTCCAAAAAATGAGAAATCGAAAGAAAACTAGACAAGGTTCGGGATCCGCCTGAGGCGGATTAGAGACAAGGTTTTTTTCAGCACAAATTCGGCACACTGCCACTTTCCGGACGGGCTCTAGCTTGAGCCCGTGCGAAAAGGGTTTTGCGGAGCTCACAAGCTCGAAAGTGGCTGTGCGTTCCGCGGCCAATTGGATTAAGCCTGAATCCGTTAAAAAATTGGCGAAAAGTTTATTATTGTTCTTATCGACAGAGAGTTGTAAAAAATAACAGTTTCGCCCGATGGGTTAAAAGATATTTTTCACCAATTTTTCCGCTTCGGACCCTTTTCGCGGAGGGTCTAGTGCTTTGACTGAAGGAGGCATAACGCCGGTCGTTAATCCAGCAATCCTTTCTTGGCTATCTCCATGCATAATTCCGCGGAGGTGCGGGAGCTGCCGCAGATATTTATTTCCAGGTTGCGGGCTTTGGTGACGGTTTGCGGGTCGGGAGCGGTGTCGTTGACCAGGATGATACAGGCCACATCTCGCAGTTGAGCGACCGCCACGATATTGACATGGTTCTGGATCGTCAGCCATAGATGTCCGGTTTCGGCGTGCGCCAGGACATCGCTCAACAGATCGCCGCAGTAGACACCTTGCACCGTCACCGAGTCGTCGGAGACAACGAAGGGACAGAGTTCCAACTGGCTGCAAAAATCGGCTAAAGTCATTTTTTTAATCCTTTTGTTACAGGTTCACCACGGCTTCAATTTTCGTGCCTTTGTCCATGGTTGAGTCAATGGAGAAATCATCGGCGCTTTTTTTTATGTTCGCCAGTCCCATGCCGGCGCCGAAGCCGAGGGCGCGGATTTTTTCATTGGCGGTTGTGTATCCGGGACTCAGCGCTTTTTCCAGGTCCGGAATGCCTGGGCCGTCGTCCTCCACATGTATCCTGATGCGATCTTCCTGAATGACAACTTCCAGATATCCGCCAAGTGAGTGGATGATGACATTCATCTCCGCTTCATAGCAAATCACCGCCACCCGGCGTATTATCGGCGGAGGAATGCCCATTTTCTGCAGATGCTTTTTGGTTGAGGTGGAGGCAGCGCCGGCCATATCAAAATTATCCGGAGCCAGTTCGAAATACAGCCGGTCCCCGGCCGTCTCCGTTTTTTTGTGAAAAGATTGCTCCTGTTCCTCGATTCTTTCGGCGATGGTGTTCATCTGCAGTAGCAGGTAAGAGAGAATATCTCCGAAAGTAAGAATTCCGACCAGCTTTTTACTGTTGGGAGTTTCCACCACCGGCAGCCGGCCGTACTGGTATTTGTTAAACATATTGGAGGCGGCGATGACGGAGTAATTCTGGGGGATGGCATGAACATTGCGGGTCATGTGGGAATGCACAGGTTCATCGATATACTCTTCATCAAAAGCGGTTATTATGTCGTCGATGCTGACAATGCCGACAAGTTCGTCGTTTTCCACAATAGGGGTTCCTGAGAACCTTTTTTTCTTCATGCACAGCTGAATCTCCCGGAAGCTGGCAGTGGGTGGAAAGGTGATAACCGAGCTGGTCATGGCATCCTTGATTTTCAGCTGATACATCAGCTCATGGACAAAGCGAATTTGTCTTTCGTTAAAGTTAGCCATGTTCTTTTCCTTTGAATTTCACGTCTGCCAGATATTTTCTTCTGATGCAGGATCCTCAACGACACTATGCACGCCTGATGCACCGAGGGTGAGACTTTTTGATTGGTTTCTGGTGTCAGGTTTCGGGTTTCAGAGACACCTGAACACTGAAACCTTGAGTCTCACACAAGCCCCGCCACCGGCGCGGTGCGACACATACCCCGAGGGTGAGACTTGTTGCGGCATATGAAACCTTGTCTCGCACCTTGTCCAGTGTTTTTTTGACTTTGGAATCAGGTTCGGGACAAAGT
>PUNB01000228.1 GCA_003552565.1 Lentisphaerota bacterium | reverse complement strand
TTATGTGAGACTTCGTGGTTTCAGTCTTCAGTGTTCAGGGAGACTTCTCTGAAACCCGAAACCTGACACCAGAAACCATTAATCAAGTCTCTCCCTCGGGGTATCAGGCGCCTTGCGCCGGTGGCGGGGCTTGTGTGAGACTTCGGATATATAACCTTGTCTCGAATCCGCCTCAGGCGGATCACAAACCTAATTCCAAAGTCAAAAAACACGAGACAAGGTGCGAGACTAGGTGGGCACAAAAAACCTGACACCTGAAACCAAGCTGTTACCCACAAAATCTTTGAAAAAAACGAAAATCAGCAACCCAGCTCACGAATTTTGTTTACGCCGCGCCATGATTTCGATTTTACTGCGCTTAAGATGCTGAATCATCGGCCGGCTGGCGGGACATGTGTAAGCACAGCAGCCGCATTCTATGCAATCCATGGCGTTCCAGGCTTCCGCCAGTTCATATCTTTCATTCTCCGCCTGTACGCTGAGCGCGCCCGGCACCAGATTCATCGGACAGACATCCACGCACATACCGCAATTGATACATGGCTCAGAGGTGTAATGCCGGATCTCCTCTGGCGCCAGTAAAGTTAATCCCGAAGTGCTTTTAGCTATCGGGATGTCAAGTGAGTAAACACTCATTCCCATCATCGGGCCGCCGACAATTATTTTGGCTGTTTCAGACTTTACCCCTCCAGCCAATTCAAGCAGGGTTTTAATCTCCGTCCCCATTCGGTGGCGCCAGTTACCCGGGTTCGCAACCGGGGTTCCGGTGACGGTGACCACTCGCTCAATCAGCACCTCCGCTTCCACAACCGCTCGGGCGGCGGCCTCGCAGGTGGCCACGTTCTGAACCACACAGCCGACATCCATAGGCAAGCCGCCGGTCGGCACCTTGCGATCAGTCAAAGCGTAAATCAACTGTTTTTCCGCCCCCTGAGGGTAACGCACCGGCAATGAAACAACCTCAACACCGCCGACGGACGCGGCCGCCCCCATACACTCAATCGCGTCCGGTTTATTCTCCTCTATAGCGATCAACACTCTGTCCAGTCCAAGAACGCGTCCGAGAATGGCGGCGCCTTGAATGATTTTCCCGGATTCCTCCAGCATCAGTCGATGATCAGCGGTCAGACACGGTTCGCATTCCACCCCGTTGACAATCAAAGTATCTATCTTTTTATGCGGCGGCGGGCTGAGTTTCACATGAGTTGGAAACGCCGCTCCCCCCAGCCCCAGCAGTCCCGCCTGCTGAATTCTTTCAAGCAGCAGCCGCGGTTCAGCTTTCTCCCATTCCGGCATAGGCTCCAGAGATTCCGCCGGTTTATCTTCGCCGTCACTGGTTATTTCCACTGCTTCCGTTAAGCCGCCTGCAGGTGTAGAACATTCAACGATAGCACTGACAGTGCCGCTGGTAGGAGCATGCACTCCGGCGGAAACAAAACCTTGCGGCTCCGCCAAAAGCTGCCCCTTGCCGACCTGCTGTTTGCGAGATACGGCAAGTTTCGGGGGCACCCCGAGGTTCTGCCTTAGAGGAACCACATACTTATCCTGCAATGGAGCAATCTGTATCTTCCCGCCGGAGCTTTGCTCTTTGCCTTCAGGAGGATGCACCCCGCCGGGAAACCTGCCTGCCTGTTTCAAACCAGTGGCCATAACTGTTTATTCCTGTGTAACTTCAATAGCGCCTGTAAAACACCGCCTTGTTTCAAGCGGCAGCGCTTCCAACGTTGTTTTCAACTCCCTTCTCCGCGGATCGCAAACAACCCGTCGGACAGACTTTCGCGATCTCCGGATCGGGAGGGCAATCATAATTAATCCGGGCCAGAAAACCTTCCATGGTGATCTTTTCTTCCCCCGCTTCTTTGTAACATTTACGACAGCCGATACAGGAAACACTGCAGACCTTCTTCTTGGCCGCCGCCTTGGCCGGGGAATTGCAGAAAATATGCACCCCCGCTTCCCGGGGAGCTAGAATAATCAAATTACGCGGACACACCGGCAGACATTTCCCGCAGCCGGTGCAGATATCCGGATGCACCACCGCCAGTCCATGCCGCATTTCGATGGCTCCGAATGGGCATACTTGCGAACAGGTTCCCAGCCCCAGGCAGCCGTAATCGCAGCCTTTCGGCCCGCCGGCCACCAGAGCGGCGGACTTGCAGTCCAGAACTCCGTTGTAAGCCGAGACCCAGCCGGCCGAACGGTTATCGCCGCCGCAGCGCACAACCGCCGCTTTCGGAGTCCGCATCTCGGCATCGACTCCCAGAAAGGATGCTATCATCTTAACTGATTCGGGCGGACTGGAAGGACACATGTCGGGACTAGCCTCCCCTGCCACCAGCGCGCGGGCAAAATCAGCGCAGCCGGCGAAACCGCAAGCGCCGCAGTTTGAACCCGGCAGCATTTCTTCCACCTGTTCTATCCTCGGATCATGCGCCACGGCGAAAAACTTTGCCACTAAACCTATGACCAGCCCCAGAACCAGGCCCAGAACAGTCAGAAAAATTATTGCGTCCATTGTATATACCCCTAACTCACTCCACCACTCCACTAAACCCCATAAAAGCCATAGCTAGAATCCCGGCTGTGATCAAGGCTATAGCCGTGCCCTGCAAACATTCAGGCACCTTGGCCAGGTCAAGTTTTTCCCGCAGACTGGCGAACATCACCAAAGCCAGAGCAAAGCCCACCGCCGAAGCGGCTCCGTACAAAGCGGCCTGACCTACATTATACTGATTCTGCTCGCTCAGTAAAGCCACCCCCAGAATCGCACAGTTAGTGGTAATCAGCGGCAGAAATATGCCCAGCGCCTGATAGAGCGGCTGGCTGAAACGCTGCAAGGTCAGCTCCACCAACTGCACCAGGGAAGCAATCACCAGAATAAAAGCAATCGTCTGCAAATACGTGAAATCCCCCTCGGCCAGAGGCGCCCCTGGCTGCAGAATGTAATTATTAATCAAGGCGGTGACAGTTGTCGCCAGGGTCATCACGAAGAAAACCGCCCCGCACATGCCGAGAGCGGTTTTCAAGTTCTTGGAAACCCCCAGAAAAGGGCAGATGCCGAGAAACTGCATCAAAACCACATTGTTCACCAGTATTGCACTGACTATCAGAGCGAAATACCCCTGTTCCATAATCTTGTGTTACCTTACTTTTGCCTCTTGCGTTAACTAGACCCCGTCCGAACTAGGACATGCGGCTGAAACCGGCCGCCAACAAAATTGTAACATACACTCAAAAAATAAATCGACAAGATTACAAACTCGGAGTATATTATCTTGCAATCAATTCTTTCCGGAGTTAAACTAAGAAAATTGCATACGGCACCGCAGTGTACGCGACTGCCTAGTGTCGTGGAGAACTTTGTCAAGATTCTGGGATCTTATGTGAGACTGGCGGTTTCAGGTTTCAGTGTTCAGGTATCAGGAAAACCCGAAACCTGACACCGGAAACTCTTCAGCAAGTTTCTAAAGTTATGAATAATCAGAATGAAAATTCACCGGATAGTACGACCTTCCACTGGCTGGAGCACCGGGATCGGAGTAACCTTACCCATTTTCGGCGTTTCCCAAGCCGCCGTGAAAGGCGGCGGGAGCAGGCTCTAAAGGATTGGTTCGGAACGGAACTGGGGCGCAACGAAATCCAGGCGCGTCAACAGCCGTCCGCGCCGTTGGAGAAGACCCTTGACGGTTTAATGAAAGAACTGGGCAAAGGCCGACAAGTGCTGCTGGAGCAGATAAAAGACCGCTGGCCCGAACTGGCCGGAGCCGATATCGCCCGGCAGACAAGTCCATTGAAACTGTACCATCAATGTCTGGATATCGAAGTCAGCAATTCCATGTGGCTCTATGAATTACAGACACGCCGAAAAAACTTGCTGCTGCAGCGTCTGAAAGAATTTTCAAATAATCAGATACAGGACATTCGTCTGCTGCCGGCCGGCAGGAGGCGGTAAAGGTGCTGTCAAGTAGGGCATGATAAAGAAATAGCGAACATAAAAGCATCATTTCAAAAACCTTATGTGAGATTTCGTGGTTTCAGTGTTCAGGTTTCAGAACAATAGCTCCAAATAAACCCTGAAACCCGAAACCTGACACCTGAAACCAAGCTGTTACCCACAAAATCTAAGAAAAACTAGTAATCCATTCGTTTTGGAAAAAAGCCTAATATCAGGAAAAAATTCCATGAGTCTGCATGATATTGAGAAGGCCATACAGGACATCCCCGATTTTCCCAAGCCCGGGATAATATTCAAAGACATTACCCCGATTCTCCAGGATCCGCGACTGCTGCGGGAATCGATTGAATTGATGACCGCCCCCTGGCGACAGGAAAAGGTTGAGCTGATTCTGGGCATTGAATCCCGAGGCTTTATTTTCGGCACCGCCATGGCTCTGGAACTGGGCATCGGCTTTATTCCGGTTCGCAAAGAAGGCAAACTGCCCCGCTCCTGCAGCCGGGCCGATTATGAACTGGAATATGGTTCCGCCGTCATTGAAATGCACTCCGACGCTGTGAAACCAGGCCAGAAAGTTCTGATCGTCGATGATCTGCTGGCCACCGGCGGCACCGCCGGCGCGGCGGTCGAGCTTGCTTCCGCCGCCGGCGCTGACATCGCCGGCGTTCAGTGTCTGATTGAACTGGCCTTTCTCAACCCGCGCGCTCGTTTAGAACAGAACAAGGTGATCTCCCTGATCACGGTCGAATAGGCAACCGAGGCTCCATCCAATGGCCAAAAAGCAAGCGGCAACCTTCACCGGCATAGAATTAGGCACAGGCGCCATTAAGGTGGCCATAGGCGAAATGACGGCTGATGATATCCTGATTCTGCGCGGGATGGCCGAGGAGAAACTGCCGCACCATAAAATAATCAAGGGCGAGGTGGTTGATGCCGACCCGGTCATTGAACATCTGGCGCAGGCCTGTTCGATAGCCGAATCCATGGCCGGCGCCAACATCGATCACCTGTTAATGGCGGTCACCGGCGGCCATATCTCCTGCCTGAACAACCTGGGACGCAGCCGGGTGAACCGCCAGGACCGCCGGATTACTGATGACGATGTCGTGGCGGCTCATGACAACGCCAAAAATTATTCTCTGCCCATAGGCAAGCAGCTGATAAACAATTGGGACCGTCGATACATTGTCGACTCCACCCGGGAAACTCTCAACCCCAGTGGATTGATTGGAGACATGGTGGAGGCGGAAATCCATGTTATCTATGGCCAGCTGAACAATATCATGACCGGCGGTCAGCTGGTGGCGGACTTGATGGATCAGCAGCACGCGGGATTTTTTTTCTCCCCGGTGGCTTCCGGCTACGCCGTCTGCACCCCCGATGAAATGCGCCGCGGCCGCTTGGTTATCGATATCGGCGAGGGAGTCACGGAGTATTGCGTGTTTCAGGGGCCGGGTATCTTTCATTCCGGACAGATCACCGTCGGCTGCCAGCATATAGTCAACGACTTGGCGCTCGGCCTTAACCTTCCTTACGCCAAATGCGAAACCGTCCTCAATCAGCTCGGCGGTTATGGTTCGGCGATCATGCGTCAGGATAATGACCGATTTCTAGAGATCGCCTCTCCCGGCCGGGTCAGCCGGCGGATTCCTTTTTCCTCCATTGAAACCGTTATCGAAGTCCGGCTGCGCGAACTGTTCGAGGTAATTCTCGAGGATTTACGCAGCCAGGACGCTCTCAGCCGCCTTGGCATGGGGGCAGTGCTGACCGGCGGCGGCAGTCTGATTCCGGAGATCGACCGTTTGGCCCAGCAGACGCTTTCCATGCCGACCGCCATCGGCTGGCCCCGGCAGATCAATCATGACCACCGCCAGCCCCCATGTCCCAGATGGGCGACCCCTCTCGGACTGATCCGCCTGGGAGCTTTCGCCCAGGATATCGAATATTCCAAACCATCCGTCTGGGACACCTTCCGGACAGATGTCGGCAAATTCACTTCTCTGTTAGGAAAAGCCTTTCGCTGGTAGCTGGAGGGTATCCGGAAAGGCATATTGCGTGTTTTTGAGTTCAACTTTGTCTCGCACCTTGTCTCGAACCTATTTCCAAAAAAGTGGAATTTGAATTGTGACGAAAGAAAGATTCAGCTATCAAACGAGAAGAAGATGAAGAGCACATGGAATGAGGTGCGAGATCCGCCTGAGGCGGACAAGACAAGGAAACTTGCACACAAATATAAGTGAGTTCTGAATTATCCGCCCTGACACCTGAAACCAAGCTGTTACCCACAAAATCTAAGAAAAAACTACTAGCAACTCATTCGCTTTGATTATGAACAAAGAAAAAAAACACCCCATGGTCGTGGGAATCGGTGGAGCGGGGGGAGAAATACTCAGCCATTTAAGCATTGACCAGGAAACCGATAAATTCTCGGCCGCGGTTATTGATTTCGACGAAAAAAACCCGGCGGCGCTGGGGAACAAAAACGTTAACTTTATTCAATTAGGCCAGGAATGGGAATGCTCCGAAGGATGCGGCGGTGATTCCCGCCTGGCGGAAAGAATTGCCGCCGGCACCGAGGAAAGAATCCTGGAGACAATTGAGCCGGCCTCGATCATGATTGTGACCGCGGGACTCGGCGCCGGCTGCGGCGCCGGCGTTTCCCGGGTATTAGCCCGGCTGGCCCGAGATCACAATGTTCCAGCGCTCTTTGTCCTGACGCTGCCGTTTTCGTTTGAAGGCAACTGGCCCAGGAGACAGGCGGAAAAGGCCTTGTCCGCTATCCGCGACATCACTGAACACATAATCGTCATTCACAATGATCTTTTATTTTCCGCCGTCGCCGCCGATATTCCCGCTCGTCAAGCCTTCCTGCATATCGACCAAATGCTGGCTAAATCCATTACCGGACTTCTAGGAATAGCCTGGTCGGACTGGATTCTGAAAGCCGACTTCGCCACCATTCGCTCCCTTCTCCGGCAGAATCCTGGTCGCTGCCGTCTCGGCTTTGGAGCCGGAACCGGGAATAATCGCTGGCGGGACGCGGTCGAGGAATTCGTGCGCTGTCCTCTGCTCGGAGGCCGGGATCAGCTGCGTCAATCCAACAACGCCGTAATTACCGTCGGCAGCAACAATGAAATATCCGCCTCTGAACTTCGAGAATGCATGACCGCCATCCAACAGCATTTCCCGGAAGAAACCCGGCTGCTGGTCGGCGCTTACACCAGCCCTATACACGCCGGCGAAATTCAGCTGACCGGCCTCTGCTGCCAGCTGCCGACGGAAAATGATAACAAAACCGCCCCGGCCGCGGCCAACGAGGAAATCCCCCCCCGGCCGACACCTTCCAGCCAGAAAAAAAACGCCGGCGGTCGCCAGCGCCAAAAAGAAAAAGCCGGCGCTTTCGCCATTCAGGAGGAACTGCCTTTTCAGGAAGAGGTTCTGGGTGTTTTCTCCGGCAATAACCCAACCATATTTCGGGGAGAAAACCTTGATGTCCCGACCTTTCAACGGAAAGGTATCCAGCTTGACCTTGGTCGTCAAATACAAAAAGGGAAAAATTATGAGAAAAATTGAAAATATCACCTTCAATCAGTCACGAGCCATCAGGATTCAAACCGGCAAAGCGGAACTTACAGCCGTCAGTGATATCGGTCCTCGCATTGCCTTTTTCGGCAGACCCGGAGGAAACAACCTGCTGTTGTGGGAACCGGGAAAGCATTGTCGCGGGGACTGGGATTTGCGCGGTGGACACCGCGTCTGGCCGGCCAGACCCATGGCTGACGAGTCAGAGGACAACTATCGGCCCGACAATTTAGCCTGCGAAGAAATCATGCATGATCAGGGTTTTACTCTGCTGGCGCCGGTTGATCCGATAACGCGTACGCAAAGAGGATTTTCCGTCAGCTGTCTCAATGACACCCTTTTTGAAGTCGACAATTTTATCATCAACCGCGGCGATATGCTTTACAGCACCGGCGTATGGGCGCTGACCTGCACACTGCCGACCCCTGAATGCAGTTACATCGCGCCGGTGGGCGACGGCGGCGAGTGGGATACATTTTCAATGGTCTTTTTCCGATGCTGGGCGGGCCATGGCAGCGACAGCTTCGCCGACAGTCAAATCAGACTGACTGACGACCAGCTTGTCATTGAGCCTCGGGGAAAAGAGACAAAACGCATGTTCCAGGCGCATCGCGGTGTTCTCGCCTTACGCGATCCAGAGAACGATTTAATCTTCGCCAAAAAGAGCGCCTACGACCCAGCCGGCAATTATCCCCTCGGCTGCAATATGGCACTCTATATCGGGCCGGATAATTTCATGGTCGAAATGGAAACCATGGGCGAACAGAAAACCCTGAAACCGGGAGAAGAAGTGCATCACACCGAATCCTGGCTGCTGCATCCATCCTGCCCGCCCCTGAAAAAAGCCGCGGACACTGTCGAGCTGTTTCGCCAGTGAGACCCTCCGCGAAAAAAGGGGTCAAGACCTAATTTTGTGCTCACCTTATCTCGTTATGTTGCATGCAACATAAGTCTCGCACCTTGTCTCGTCCGCCTCAGGCGGCTCTGGTTTTCTTTCTATTCCTCATTTTTTAGACTAAGTTTGTCGGCTCCCTTATTACGCAAATACCCTTACTCGGCCCGCTTAACCGACCTGGACGCGCGGTTGAAGTGCCCATTCAGTTCACATTCTTTCTGATTCAATACCGACAAAGCAGGTGGTTTAAGCGTAACCAGCTAACCTGAATAATTCACGGGCCAAGTTTGTCGTCTGACCACAAGAAGCAGCTTTTACAAAGAAAAACGAAGAAAACGAAGTATTCTATCCCCGAAATTTTCCTTTTCTTTGTTGCCTTGCTTTCTTTGCGGCCTTCTGTAAAACGGTGTTTCACACAAGTGAACACCTGCCAAGATCAAGCCCTTTTGGAGTCAGTTTCAGCAGCTGGCAGTCTTCGGGCGGCCATAAACCGCCGTCCAGCTCGGCGAACTCCGGCTCCAGGCAGGACTTATTGCTGTGGCCGTAGAGCACCTTGAATATCGGATATTGGCGGAGATAATGAGACAATTCGCGCTTATAGTCATAATGACAGAAAATCACCGCCCGCTGCCCGGCCTTTAGGCTTGCGAGTTCTCCCCGCAGCCATGCATGCTGTGAGGGATCCATAGCCGGGTTGATAATTTCATGATCGTCATTGTAAGCCACTGATCGATCCAAGCCAATAAACTTACTGTTGCAACGGCAGTTGCCGGGTTTGCTCTTCATCCGCCAGTTTTAGTGACAGCTCCCGCCCGCCGCAATCTGAGAGCTGAATGATGAATTCTCCGCCGGGTTGAACCGCCGCCGGCCGGCTCAGCCGGGGAAGCCAGATCTTTCTGGAATCAACCCGGGAGTTTTCATAGGTGTGAGTGTTTAAGACCATACTGAATCCTGATAAAATCGACTAAACTTAATCTCAGTGAAGCATTCGTAATCTAACTTAAAAGTCTTAAATTTCCCTGTCGGTGCGGAAAAAGCGGAGTGCGCCCAAAACACAGACAAAGGAAAAAGCATGCCTTCAATATATCAAAAATCACCGAAGCCATTAAATACCCCCAAGAAAAAACAGGCTTTTCTTGACCGCCAGTGGATGAAAGCCATGCGTGATTGGCTCGCCGCCGAGCAATGTGAAAAGGCCGAGCGTTTGCGCGCCACCCGCGAACTATTCGGGGAACCGGTGACAATTTTTGACCCGCACACACACAGCGACTACAGCGACGGGCGCGCCACAATTGCCCAGAATCGGGATGCCGGTCTTCGAGCCGGTATCGATGTCGTCTTCGCCGCCGATCATAACAGTCTGACCCAGAAAAGATCCGTCAAAGGCGTTCCTTCCATGTCCTGGGGACAGGAACCCCAGGCGGGGAATCATCATATCGGCCTGCTCCACAACAGCCGGCGGTTATACCCGCGAAAAGACGGGACCGAAAAAGACTTTGACCGGGCTCGGAAACTGGCTCCCTTTACATGGATACCCCACCCTGCCGGCTGGTTCACCAAGGATTATTCTGAAGAGCGGAAGAACGACTTGTGGAAACTGGGGCCGGCATTTGCCATGGAGGTCATCAACGGCGCCAAAAGGATTCATCGCGCCTTCGAGCGACATGACGCTGAAGCGGTAGAATTATGGGACCGCCTGCTGACCGACTCCATCCGAGTGACCCCGCTTGCCGGCAGTGACGCTCATTTACCCGAAGCCATAGGCAACTGCTGGACTGCGATCCCAAAAGAGGATGCGACGGCGGAATCCATAATTGCATACCTCAACAACGGCCGCTGCCTGGCCAGCGAGAGCCCTCTATTAACCATGGAAGTGAATGGACAGCCGATGGGTAATTCCATAGACGCGGCTGAAAATCAGAAGCTGCGAGTCAAGTATCGTGTCGCCGATGCCGCCGGCCTGCAGTCATTGGGCTTTGTGGCCGACGGTATAAGCTTGCAGAAAATATATACCCATGACCAGCCATTGGTGGAAGATGAATGGGAATTTACTTATGCCGGGCAGAACTATATCCGCCTGGAAGTGCGTGCCTGCGATGACCTCCGAGCCTTTTCAGCCCCAGTCTATTTTGACTAATAAAAAAAGCTCCGGTGAATTGAACCATTCAAGTCACCGGAGCCGGTTACAGAAAATTAACGGTTAACCGATTGCATCGCCGCCGGTCTCGCCGGTGCGGATGCGGATGCAGTCGGATAATTCACTGACAAGAATCTTGCCGTCGCCGATTTTCCCAGTGCGGGCACCGGCGATGATTCCCTCGATCGTTCGATCGAGGAAATCCTCGTTGATGGCAATTTCTATGCGGATTTTCTTCAACAGATTAACTTCGATATCAACCCCTCTATAAGATTCGTGATATCCCTTCTGCTGTCCGCAGCCCAGAGCGTTGGTCACTGACATTTTGTAAACTTCCCGCTCGTACAGGGCCTGCTTTACCGCCGTCAGTTTTTCCGGCTGAATGTAGGCAGTTACCAGTTTCATCTATAATACTCCTTAAGTTTTCCACGTTTTTGTGGAGTTATGGTTAAACCTGAATCATGACTGGCTGAAATATCCTACTGAGTGGAGAATACCTGGAATCCGTTATAGGCTTCCTCGCCATGCTCGCCGATATCCAGGCCGCGCAGCTCTTCATCTTCACTTACCCGCAGAACTCCCAGTCCTTTCAGGATCAGAAACAGTAAGAGCATGGCTGCGAAAGCCCAAAGCGGAATCGCCACGGCGCCGAGGAGCTGGACACCGAAAGCCGCATCGCCGAAAACAGCCGCCGCCAGAACTCCCCACACGCCGCACAGACCATGCACGGGCCAGGCGCCTACCGGGTCATCAATGCACAGCTTGTCGAGCAGTCTTACTCCGCCGACCACCAGAAATCCGCCGATCAGACCGATGATGATCGCTGAAAAGTTGGAGACAATATCGCAGTTGGCGGTAATCGACACCAGCCCGGCCAGTACCCCGTTCAACCCCATGGTCAAATCCGGCTTGCCGAAAAATATCCAGACTGTCAAGGTCGCCGCCAGA